>CAJUBR010000097.1 GCA_910584695.1 uncultured Lachnospiraceae bacterium | reverse complement strand
TTTTCAAAAAATATTGGGACTTATGAATGGAATGGAATTACACAGATGAAGAGTAGGAAAATTCAAAATGGAACGGGGCATGTATTTCAACTACTTGAACCATATCTTCCAATGAGATTTATGGAATTAAGAACTAGAGAAATTGATACAATTAATGACTATGAACGAGCAGTGGAATGGGTAAAAAATAATTTTAGTGTCGGATGAAAATATAAAAGATTAAGAGGAAAAGTGGGTTTGGCAAAATGAACAATAAGGAGTTGGATATGGAAGTTATAGATAAAAGCAAGGGAGAAGAGAGAAGGATAAAAAATAAAATCGAAAATATTAATTATGAAAAGACTCTAGATTTTTTCGAAAGGAGAGCAGAAAGATATAGTGAAAAAAATCCATATTCTGTAACGATGTATCAGGATAATAATCCTGATTTGGTGGAGAGTAGGAATAAAAGAGAAGTAGAAAAACTTTTACCAATACTTCAGCTTGATAGTAAATCAAAAGTATTAGATGTAGCTTGTGGAATTGGTAGGTGGTCTGATGCAATTCAGAAAGAAATTTGTGAGTATTGTGGAATTGATTTTAGTCCAGATTTGATTCAAATTGCGAAAAACAGGACTGAATTAAAAAATAGAGACTTTTTAGTTGGAAGAGCAAATGAAGTTGAAAAAATTTTAGACAGGAATAAAAAGGGAAAATACAATAGAATTCTATTAATAGGGATCCTCATATACTTAAATGATGATGATATGATAGATACACTTGAACAAATTGAAAGATGTTGCGAAAATCATGCGATTATTTGTATTAGAGAGCCTATTGGGTTAGAGGAACGTCTGACATTAAAAGAGTTTTTTTCAGAAGAATTAACTGATCATTATAACGCAATATATAGAACAGGTAAGGAATTGATGAAGGTATTTGAACAATGTCTGTTAAGGAAGAAATTTACATTAAAACAAGAAGGCTTTTTATTTTCTGAAGATAGTCTGAATAATAGAAAAGAGACTTCCCAGTATTATTATATTTTTGAGAGATAAAATAGCATTTATTAAGGAATGGTGGGATGGAAAAGATGACGTCACACTACTCACCCGCATCCACCGTTTTGGAAAAACGTTGAATATAGATATGTTAAACTTTTTTTGATACTGGAAAAGAGCGGGTTTACCTTTGAAGAGGAAAAGGTACTAATTGGGTAGGAAATCATGTTACCGTCTGTTTACATGGGCAGGGGTTAGGCAATCCATGAAAATAAAGGGAACAGAAATAAGGAGCTGATGAATATGAATTTACTTAAAAAATATATTACAATGTTTCGTGCCGATATGAAAGAGGTAATGTCCCACCGCTGTGGGTTAGATGAACTCAACAATTTTATTATGCTGATTGGTTTTATCTTTATTGTGACCGCATTGCTTTCCCATAAATGGATTTTTACTCTGATTGGTGCTGTTTTTGTTGTTTTATGTTATATTCGTGTATTTTCCCAAAAGCTTGAAAAGCGTAAGAAGGAAAATGATATCTATATGAAATATATGGGCAGCGTGGTTCGGAAAGCAGCACATTGGAAGCTTTGTTTAAAGATGAAGATAAAGAGCATAGGGAATGCGGAGTATGCGTATTTTGTCTGTAGTAAATGCGGACAGGTTATAAGAATACCAAAAGGGAAAAATAAAGTAAGTATACGCTGTCCGAAGTGTAACGAAACCTTTATAAAACGAACATAGAGTATAATAGAATGCCTGCATATAGAAACGATGCAGGTATTTTTCTTTCTATATAAAAATCTTCAAAAAAAATTTACAGTTTTCTTTTTTTTCTCTTGACAAAAGAAAATGCCGGTGGTACTCTATATGCAGATGTTAGCACTCGGGTACAATGAGTGCTAATAGAAAGGGGTTTGATGCATGGAGTTAGATGAGCGTAAGCTGAAGATATTAAAAGCAATCATTTCTAACTATTTAGAAACCGGTGAGCCGGTTGGTTCCCGGACGATTTCTAAGTATACGGATTTGAATTTAAGTTCTGCTACAATTCGGAATGAAATGGCAGACTTAGAAGAGCTTGGCTACATTATGCAGCCGCATACTTCGGCAGGACGGATTCCTACGGATGCGGGATATCGCTTATATGTTGACCGTATGATGGCAGATAAAGATGTCGAGATGGAAGAGATGAAGACACAGCTGTTGGAGCGGGTAGATAAGATGGAATCTTTATTAAAACAAGTCGCCAAGGTGCTGGCATATAATACGAATTATGCAACACTGGTGACTGCACCACAGTATCAGAATTCCAAACTCAAGTTCATACAACTGTCTCAGGTGGATGAAAATCAATTGTTAGCAGTGATTGTTGTGGATGGTAATGTGATTAAGAATAAGCTGATGCATGTTGACCGAATGCTTGGCAATGATGAAGTATTAAAGCTTAATGTATTACTCAATACCTTTTTGCAGGGGGCATCTTTGCAGGATATCAATCTTGAAATGATACAGACTATCAAAACGCAGGCTGGTGAGTTTGCAGATATTATGGAAAGTATTTTTCAGGGAATTGCAGAAGCGATTCATGAGGCAGATGAGGTCGAAATCTATACCAGCGGTACAACGAATATGTTAAAATATCCGGAACTTGGGAATATTGAGCAGACAACAAAGCTGTTGGAAGCATTAGAAGACCGGCAGGGCTTGGATGAATTGATTGATGAATCCATTCATAGTGACAGTTCCAATGGAATTCAGGTATATATTGGCGAAGAAGCTCCGGTTTCTAACATGAAGGATTGCAGTATCGTCACTGCAACTTATGAATTAGCAGAGGGTGGTAAGGGAACAATTGGTATTATCGGACCCAAACGAATGGATTACAAAAAGGTGGTCAGCACCCTGAAGAATCTGACGGGTGAGTTGGATACCATTTTTAAGAAGAAAGAATAGAGGTGTCGAAGTGGAAGAAAAGAAGAAAGAAAATGCAGACAAAAAGGAAAAACCAGACGAAGGAAAAGTAAAAGAAACGGTGGAAGAGGTGGAAACGGAAGTCTTAAAGGAGACGGAAGTAGAAACAAAGGAAGTTTCGGAGGATAAAGAAAAAAAACCGGCAAAAGGAAAGAAAGGAAGCCGGAGAAGCAGCAGTAATAGCAAAGCACTGGAGTTAGAGCTTGAAAAACAGAAAGAACTGTTAGAAGAAGCAAATGATAAGTACAAAAGACTTCTTGCAGAATTTGAAAATGCCCGTAACCGTAACGAGAAGGAATCCAAGCGAATGTATGACGTCGGTGCAAAAGAGGTTTTGGAACAACTGCTTCCTGTAGTGGATAATTTTGAAAGAGCCCTGCAGGCAATTCCAGAAGAAGATAAAGAACGTGCCTTTGAACAGGGTGTGGATAAGATTTATAAACAATTGATTGTCACACTGGATGAAATAGGAGTAAAACCTATGAATGCAGAAGGTACGGAATTTAATCCCGATCTTCATAATGCGGTGATGCATATTGATGATGAAGCGTTCGGTGAAAATGTTGTCACGGAGGAGCTTCAGAAGGGTTATATGTATAAAGAAGATGTATTACGCCATAGTATGGTAAAGGTAGCAAACTAAATCATCATATTAAATATATAGAATTTCTAGGAGGAAAGAATCATGGGAAAAATTATTGGTATTGACTTAGGTACAACAAATTCATGTGTAGCTGTTATGGAAGGTGGTAAGCCGGTTGTAATCAACAACGCTGAGGGTGCAAGAACAACACCGTCTGTTGTAGCATTTACAAAGACCGGTGAAAGAGCAGTAGGAGAACCTGCAAAACGTCAGGCTGTAACCAATGCAGATAAGACAATCTCTTCTATTAAGAGACATATGGGATCAGATTATAAGGTTACAATTGATGATAAAAAGTATTCTCCGCAGGAGATTTCTGCGATGGTTCTTCAGAAGTTAAAGGCAGATGCAGAAAGTTATTTAGGAGAAAAAGTAACAGAAGCAGTAATTACAGTTCCTGCTTATTTTTCAGATGCACAAAGACAGGCAACAAAGGATGCAGGACGTATCGCAGGTCTGGATGTAAAACGTATCATCAACGAGCCGACTGCTGCGGCGTTATCTTACGGTCTTGATAATGAGAATGAACAGAAAATCATGGTATACGACCTTGGTGGAGGTACCTTTGATGTATCCATCATTGAAATTGGTGACGGTGTAATAGAAGTACTTGCTACGGCAGGTGATAATAAGCTTGGTGGTGATGACTTTGATAATGTCGTTACAGACTATATGTTAGCTGAGTTTAAGAAACAGGAAGGGGTTGACCTTTCTACCGATAAGATGGCGATGCAGAGATTAAAGGAAGCGGCTGAGAAGGCGAAAAAAGAACTTTCTTCTTCTACTACAACCAATATTAATCTGCCATTTATTACGGCTACGGCTGAGGGACCAAAGCATTTTGACATGAATTTAACAAGAGCAAAATTTGATGAATTAACCGCTCATTTAGTTGAGAGAACGGCGGGTCCGGTTCAGACCGCATTAAAAGATGCAGGTCTTAACGCTTCTGAACTGGATAAGGTATTGCTGGTAGGTGGTTCTACCCGTATCATTGCTGTTCAGGATAAGGTAAAGCAGTTGACCGGAAAAGAGCCGTTTAAGGGAATTAATCCGGATGAATGTGTAGCAATCGGTGCTTCCATCCAGGGTGGTAAGTTAGCAGGAGATGCCGGTGCAGGCGAGATTTTACTTTTAGATGTCACACCGCTTTCTCTTTCTATTGAAACCATGGGTGGCGTTGCAACCAGATTGATTGAGAGAAATACAACAATTCCTACTAAGAAGAGCCAGATTTTCTCAACCGCACAGGATAATCAGGATGCGGTGGATATTAATATCTGTCAGGGTGAAAGACAGTTTGCAAGAGATAACAAGTCACTGGGACGTTTCCGCTTAGACGGGATTGCTCCTGCAAGAAGAGGTGTACCTCAGATTGAAGTTACTTTTGATATTGATGCAAACGGTATCGTAAATGTATCTGCAAAGGATTTAGGAACAGGAAGAGAACAACATATCACGATTACTGCCGGTTCCAATATGTCAGATGAAGATATTGAAAAGGCAGTAAAAGAAGCTGCCGAATATGAGGCACAGGATAAGAAGAGAAAAGATGCCATTGAGGCAAGAAATGACGCGGATGCAATGGTATTCCAGACAGAAAAGGCTTTACAGGATGTAGGTGATAAGCTTCCTGCCGAGGATAAGACAAAGGTAGAAGCGGATCTTGCAGCATTAAAGAGTCTGGTAGAGGGTACAGATCCTGAAAATATGAGTGACTATGATGTAGAACAGTTAAAGAATGCAAAAGAAACCCTGATGACCAGTGCCCAGAATTTATTTGCTAAGTTATATGAGCAAAATGGTCCTGGTGCAAATGCCGGAACCGGTGCAGAAGGTCCTGCTCCTGAATATGCAGAGGGTGATGTTGTAGATGGTGATTACACGGAACTGTAATTTTGATAGATTAGCGTGTAGGTAAAGGTGGAGAAAATGGCAGATACAAAAAGAGATTATTATGAGGTTCTTGGCGTTCCAAAAAACGCAACAGACGCAGAATTAAAGAAAGCATACAGGCAGGTTGCCAAGAAATACCATCCTGATATGAATCCCGGCGATAAAGAAGCAGAAGCCAAATTCAAAGAGGCTTCTGAGGCATATAAGGTATTGAGCGATCCGGATTCCAGGGCAAGATACGACCAGTTTGGGCATGCTGCATTTGACCCGAACGGTGGTATGGGTGGTTCCGGCTTTGGCGGATTTGATTTTAGTGATATGGGCGATATCTTCGGTGATATTTTTGGCGATATGTTTGGCGGGGGAAGAAGCCGCCAGTCCAACGGACCGATGAAAGGTGCGAATATTAAGACCAGTGTCCGTGTCAAGTTTGATGAAGCCGTATTTGGCTGTCAGAAGGAATTGGAATTACCGTTAAAAGACGAATGTGTCATTTGCCATGGTACAGGTGCACAGCCTGGACATAATCCGGAAACCTGTACGAAGTGTAATGGAAAAGGACAGGTGGTATTTACCCAGCAGTCATTATTTGGAGTGGTGCGAAACGTACAGACCTGTCCGGAATGCAGCGGTACCGGTAAAGTAATTAAGTATAAATGTACACAATGCTCCGGTACAGGATATGTAAAAAGCAAGAAGAAAATTCAGGTGGTGGTGCCGGCCGGCATTGACAACGGTCAAAGCATCCGTATCCGGGAAAAAGGAGAACCGGGTGTGAACGGTGGCGGAAGAGGCGATTTACTGGTTACAGTATTGGTAGACAGACATCCGCAGTTCCAGCGTCAGGAATATGATTTGTTCTCAACGGAGCCGATTACATTTACCCAGGCAGCACTTGGGGGAATGATTACCATTCATACGATTGACGGTACGATGGAATATGAAATTAAATCCGGTACACAGACAGATACAAAGATCAAATTAAAGGGAAAAGGTGTCCCAACCCTCCGGAATAAAACGGTAAGGGGAGACCACTATGTTACTCTGGTCGTTCAGGTTCCCGATAAGCTGACAGAGGAGCAAAAGACGATTTTGAACAGTTTTGATGCTGCAACGGGTTCTACGGCAAGGCGTTCTACGGATTCTTCCGGTGATTTTAGTTTTAGCGGACATAAGAAGAAGTTCGGAAAGAAAAAATAGATCATTTTAAAAGAGATCGTACAAGTTGCGGTCTCTTTTGTGATTGACAGAAAATGCAGGATGTAATAGAATGATTTTGGCTTTATTCTTTGCCGGATGCAATGGGTATTCTATAAAATACACGGATAAAAAGGACGGATTTGGAAAGATGAAATGGACAAAGATAATGGTTGAGACCACAACGCAGGCTACAGATATGTTAAGTTTTGTGTTAAGTGAATATGGTGTGGAAGGAATAGAGGTAGAAGATAATATTCCGTTATCGGAAGAGGATAAAAAGGCAATGTTTATTGACATTTTACCGGAGCTGCCTCCGGATGACGGAACGGCCTATATCTCCTGTTATATTGATGAGGGAACCGATCAGCAGAATCTTTGTATTTATATAAAGCAGCAATTAGAGGAAATGTCAGCTTATATGGATGTGGGAACGGGAAAGATTTCCGTTGGCGAGACCGCGGAAGAGGACTGGATTAATAATTGGAAAGCATTTTTTCATCCGTTCCGGTTAGAGGACAATATTGTAATTCAGCCTACCTGGACCGGCTTGGCGGATACAAAACCGGATGATATTGTCATTCAGATTGATCCCGGTACGGCCTTTGGAACAGGTTCCCATGAGACTACCAGATTGTGTATTTCGTATTTAAAGAAGTATATAGACCCGGAAAGGGGTATGGATGTATTGGATTTGGGCTGTGGAAGCGGAATTTTATCCATGATCGCCATGAAGCTTGGAGCAGAGAGGGTTTACGGGATTGATATTGATGAACTGGCGGTAAAGGCCAGTAAAGAGAATTTAAAGAGGAATCAGATTCCCGAAAATTGTTATGAAATAGTTAAAGGGGATGTTATAGGGGATAAAGAATTTGCAAAGAGTGTCGCAAGGATTGGACAATATGATATTGTAGTTGCCAATATACTTGCGGATGTGATTATACCGTTGTCTGCGGTTGTCAGACCCTTTATGAAGAAAGAGGGCGTGTTGATTGCTTCCGGAATTATAAATACAAAAGAAAAACAGGTGGAAGAAGCACTTATTCAGAATGGATTTGAGATTGTAGATGTAAGTTACATAGGTGAATGGGCAGCTATTGCAGCAAGATAAACGAGAATGGATTGTTTAGGATGCT
>CAJUBR010000096.1 GCA_910584695.1 uncultured Lachnospiraceae bacterium | reverse complement strand
GTGCCATTAATACGATTAATGCCACTTGCCGCATATAAGTGGATTTTCCTGCCATATTAGGTCCGGTAATGATGGATACCCGGTTTAATTCATTATCCAATAGCGTATCATTGGTAATAAAGGAATCATTATCTAATACCTTTTCCACTACCGGATGCCGCCCCTCCTTAATCTCAATTCTCCCCTCTTCATTGATGGACGGACGGACAAAATGATTCTTCTCTGCCACATAGGCAAGGGATGCCAGTGCATCTAAATCTGCAATGATCTTTGCCGATTTCTGCACCCGCTTTACCTCTTTTGCAAGATTATCCCGAAGCTCCACAAACAAATTATATTCCAGTCCGTACAGGCGGTCTTCTGCCCCTAGTATCTTACCTGCGATATCCTCCAATTCATCTGAAGAGTACCGTTCTGAATTGGCAAGCGTCTGTTTTCTGATAAAATGCTCCGGTACCAATTCCTTATAAGAATTCGTAACATCAAAATAATACCCAAAAACCTTGTTAAATTTAATCTTCAGATTCTTAATGCCTGTGGCTTCCCGCTCTTTTGTCTCCAAATCAATCAGCCAGCTTTTGCCGTCGGATTTTGCACTTTTCAACATATCCACAGTTTCATGATAGCCGTCCCGTATGATCCCGCCTTCTTTTACAAGGATGGGAGGCTCTTCTACAATTGCTTCCTCAACTGCATTATATAAATCATTCAATTCATCTAAATCCTGTTCATAATCTGCCAGAATCCCCTTATCAAATTCTTTTAAAATCGTTTTCACATGGGGTAATATAGCAATGGAATTCTTAAACGCGATCAAATCTCTTGGATTGGCTGTTTTTAGTGTGATTCTTGTCATCAAACGCTCTAAATCATAGACAGCACTCAGGTATTCACGCAATTCATCCCTGGTAATCATGGAATGATTCAGTGCCTCCAGTGCATCCAAGCGGTTTTCTATCATTTCCTTGCGGATACATGGCTGTTCCACCATAGAACGCAGTGTTCTTGCACCCATGGCAGTTTTCGTCTTATCCAGTACCCAGAGAAGGGAACCGCGTTTGTTTTTATCCCGCATGGTTTCACAAAGCTCCAGATTTCGTCTGGATGCACTGTCTAATACGACAAAATCCTCAACATGATAAGTACGGATATGATTCATATGGTCGACTGCACCTTTCTGGGTATCCTTTAAATAATAGAGCAGACATCCGACGGAACGGACTGCACACGAATAATCCTTTAACCCCAGTCCCTCCAGATTCATCATATGGAACTGGTCCTTTATCAGACGTTCATTCATATCATAATCATAATACCAGTCCTCCATGACTGAAATCATTGTGTTCTCTTTATCATGCAGAGCAGACAGGCTGATACCAATACTTCCGTTTCCTTCTAACGGAACCGCTTCATTTACTAAAATCTCTACCGGAGCAAACTTAGAAATCTCATCCATGACTTTAGAAAGCGATTCCACTTCCGTAGTAAAAAAATCCCCTGTGGTAATGTCTGCAAAAGAAATACCGTATTTATCGTCATAAAAAATACTCATCAGATAATTATTCTTTGTTTCATTCAGGCTTCCGGTACTCATATTGGTTCCGGGGGTAACGATTTTTACAACCTCCCGTTTTACCAGCCCCTTTGCCTGTTTTGGGTCTTCCACCTGTTCGCAGATTGCCACCTTATAGCCCTTTTCCACCAGACGGTTCATATAATTTTCATATGCATGAAACGGAATACCACACATCGGTGCCCGTTCTTCCATGCCGCAGTCTTTTCCTGTCAGTGTGATTTCCAGTTCTTTTGATGCGGTAATGGCATCTTCAAAGAACATCTCGTAAAAATCTCCCAAACGGTAAAATAAGATACAATCCTTGTATTCTTCTTTTGTTTTACAATACATTTCCATCATTGGTGTCATTTCTATCTGCTCACTTTCTTATCATACATATTTTTTATCCTTATCACAGAACGGATTGCAGGTATTCTTCCGGCACAGGATATCCTGCATCAGCTAATTTCCGGGCATAATCACAATTTTGAAGCCTTTTCACCGATTCTGCACGGAGTTTCCCCAGCCGTTTATCTTTCAGTCCGGTTTTAATTGCTATGATATCGATTATCATAAATATCACCACAAGAAGCCCAATCATACCAAAGCATAACCATGTATAAGAAAAGGAATGGGTTTGGGGTGTAAGCTTATCGATAAAAGAATGAATCAGAAAAACCATAATAAGAAATAACCCTATTAATATACAGATTCCGTCTTTTTTTATCGACATTGCGTCGGGAGCGATGTCTTCTATGACAATTTCGTGATATCTTTTATCAATATATTCTTTTTTGCATATCTTACATGTTCGAATTGGACTTCCGTATTTCCACTCACGCTCATTATAAGTCAATAAGCCAGCTCCGCAATGGGGACATGTTCCTTTTGTTTCCGGTATCTTCATCCTTCTTCCTCCAATCTTTATGCAGGCACCCCTGTGCAATCATCAAATCATTTCACCTATATAATAAAATCCTTTTGCTTCCGTAAGCTTTATGTTCTGAAAAGTTCCTATCAACGATGGATTTCCCGGAAAATGTACTAATAAATTATTGGAAAGCCGCCCTGTCAAAAGACTTTCGTCCTGTTCATCCAAGCCTTCCACTAAAACTTCCATAATCTTACCCTGATCTTTGCCGCAGGTTTCCTTTGCAATCTCCTGTACCTCCTTAAGCAGGCGGTCAAAACGCTCCTTGATTTCCTCTTCTGTGGACTGAAATTCCATGGCAGCAGCCGGTGTTCCGGTACGTTTCGAGTAAATAAAGGTAAATGCAGAATCAAAACGCACCTTTCTTACTACGTCCAGTGTATCTTTAAAATCTTCCTCTGTTTCTGTGGGAAACCCTACAATAATATCCGTTGTCAGAGAAATATCCGGTATTGCCGCTTTCATCTTATCCACTAAAGCAAGATAATCCTCCTTTGTATAACGCCGGTTCATATCCGAAAGTACTTTTGTGCTTCCTGACTGCATCGGTAAATGCAGATGTTTACATATTTTTTTTGATTTTGCCATAACGGCAATCAGTTCATCCGACAAATCCTTTGGATGAGAGGTCATAAAACGGATTCTTTTTAATCCCTCAATCTGTTCGATCTGTTCTAACAACCGGGCAAAGGAAATGGGATGCTCCAGATTTTTACCATAGGAATTAACATTCTGTCCCAATAACATAACCTCCACCACACCGTCTGCAACTAATGCTTTGATTTCTCCAATAATGTCCTCCGGCTTTCTGGAACGCTCCCTGCCCCGGACATAGGGAACAATACAATAGCTGCAAAAATTATTACAGCCAAACATAATGTTGACCCCGCATTTAAAATCGTATTTGCGGTCACTGGGCAGATCCTCCACAATTTCGGAAGTACCTTCCCATATATCAATAACCATACCTTTTGCATTTAATTTATTCTCTATCAGTTCCGCCAGTTTAAATACATTATGTGTTCCAAAAATAATATCCACATGGCGGTAGCTTTGTTTGATCTTTTCCACTACAAGACTTTCCTGCATCATGCAGCCGCAAAGGGCAATCAGCATATCGGGATTTTTTTTCTTATATTTTTTTAACTGTCCTAATCTGCCATAAACACGCAGGTTTGCATTTTCACGGACAGTACAGGTATTCATAATAATAAAATCTGCATCCTCGCTGTCGGTTTTGACATAACCGATAGTTTCCAAAATTCCTTCTAACTTCTCACTGTCCTTTGCGTTCATCTGACAACCAAAACAAATACTGCAATAAGTAAGGGGACGTCCTAATTCTTTGGATTTTTGGGAAAGCCGTACCTTTAACCGCTCCATAATTTCTTTTTGTTTTTTTGCTTCTAGTTCGTTTATATTTGTTTCATTTTTCATATGTCTGATCCTTTACCTGTTCCTTTTCTAATTCCCATGCACAAGAGTGGCACAGGGGAATACCTTTTATTATTTTACAATAATCCAGACCTTCTGCCAGATATTCTTTTCCTGGTATGTATAGTGCCATTCCACAAGATGCACATTTTAAACAATTTTTACCCTCTTTTAGGGGAATATATGAAATATGATTTCTTGTAGTAACGCTATTCTTCGACAATGTGATTTTCTCCGGGAAATATTGGTTTAGAGATTCTTTCATATCTATTTTGGGTTTTCCCGTTTTTGAATCCCAAAAATCATCTTTATCCATTTCAATCTTATAGTTAACGGTTAGTGATATTTCCATACAATTACCTCATATTGATATATAATTAATATCATGAACAAAATTGATGACCTGCTTGTGCATCAGCACAATTCATTATATCATGAAAGATGCTCTTTTTCTATATGAACAAAGCCCCCCTGTATTCTTTCTTGACAGTCGTGTGATGGATAAAACCTCTGCGTCCATCATGACCACTCATAATGACACCTATGAGTTTTTTGTTATGCACAGCCACAAAACATGTATGGGGATTCCCTACAAAATAGACGCAGCTTCCATTGCAATTCTCATTGAAGCCGCAAAAAAATCATTCCCCCAATTTCTTATATTGTGTGCCTCAATATCTGCCAAAGAATCTGCCGTAAACAGCACTTGTCCAAATAATATACCCCTCATTTTCGCACACGCCGCCATAGATGCACATTCCATTTCCACGACGGAATATCCTTCTGATTTTCGATATAAAACCATTTCTTTTGTTTCCCGATAAAATCCGTCTGTTGTCCATGTTTTGCAAGTTTTATAGCTTGATCCTGCCTTTTCCAACACTTTGCAAATTGCTTTGATTGGCACAGGGTCTAATTCAATTTCCCTTGATGGTGGCAGATAATGATAGGATGTTCCCTCCTGCCTAAGTGCAGCAATCGGAATATAAAATGATCCTTCGGTATCTTCAACTAAAGCCCCGCAACATCCTGCTGCTATTATTTCCTGTACACCGCCTGCAATTAACTGTTCCATAATCTGAACAGCACCTGCTCCGCCAAGGGGTGCCTGTACAAATGCAATATCTATATGATTGATTTTTGTTTTATAAACATAAAATTCTTTTGTAACACTTACAAATTTCCCAATCACTTCACATTCATTTTCAGCTATAAAATCTTCTATTTCCGGTTCCATAAATAACATTACTGCTTTTTTGGGGAAGTTATAATCAGAGTGATGGCCCGGCATGATAACTGCATTTTGTGCTGTATCAAATTCCAATATAGGTATCTCATTTTTGAATACCGCCATATTAGATTTCTCCCTCATCAAAGTTTGTCTGACCCTTATAACCGCTGCAAAATATTGGTCGTTTTAAAATATCCTTGATTTTTTCCCTGTCAGTTCTCCAAATATCAAACGTATTAAATTCTGCCTTTGATATTTTACGATATTCTGGAACGCATCCGTAACCGGATTTTGTTTCAAATGCATATAAATCCTTGCTAAATTTCCCGATTGAAAAATTCTTTTCATGTTTTAAGCATTGAAAATCTTTGTACGTCATAATAGATTTCTCCTTTATCGTATATTTTTTATATGACACTGCCAATCTAAGAAAATTTTTCTTTTACTTGGCAGTCAATTTGTCTTCATCAGATAGGTAATGGCTTCTTTTAAGCCGTCAATGGATAATGTGTACATGTGAAACAGCTTTGACAATGCATCCTCCGACTCCATCCAATGCATTCCGGTAAGATCTTTGTGGTAGCGGGGATTTAACCAGACACCTTTTTTATATTTGCTTTCTAATAATTGACACCATTCATAACCGGAATGTCCGTCATTGGGACCGCGGTAATTCCCATTGGTGTCAAAAAGCTCCTCCGGTGCCATCTGGGCATCCCCGACAATAATGACCTTATAATCTTTATCGTAATGTTTAAACAGATACTCTAAATCTACCCAGTTACCCGTTTCACATTCGGCTGTTTTATAGACTTTTGAATAAATGCAATTATGAAAGTAATAAGTTTTCACATCTTTAAAATGGTTTGCTTTATAAACAGCCTGAAACAGTTCATTACAAAGTTCCATAAATGGAATCATCGTACCGCCGCAGTCAAACAATAACAGCAGCTTAACAGTATTCTTTCTTGGACGCTCGAATTCTAACTGTAAGTATCCTCCGTTATCACAGGTCTTTTGTATTGTCTGCTCAATATCCAGTTCTGTCCGAGGCACATCTAATCTGGAAGAATACTGGCGCAGTCTTCTAAATGCAGCCTGATACTGCCGTATATTTAAGACCCTGTCATTGCGAAAATCCTGATATTTCCGTTCTCCCATTACCTGAAAGGCACTTTGCATGCCTCCCTGTTCTCCTACCCGGATTCCTCCCACATTTCGTCCGTGATGTCCAAAAGCAGAACCACCCGAAGTACCAATCCAGTAATTACCGCCATTGTGTTCAGAATTCTGCTCGGACAAGCGTTCCCGAAACAGTCGTTTTACTTCGTCAGCATTTCTCTGCTGTTGGAAAGAATACATTTCCTGATTTTGTTTATCAAATTTCATTTCATCACCTTTATCCAGCCATTCCTGTAGCTGCCTGGACATTTGATCTTCTGATTGGATATCATGAAAAAACTCCATAAATGCCATATCAAACTTATCATAGTCTGACTCTGATTTTACAAGAATCATCCTGCTGATATAATAAAAATTAGTGAAATTGGATTCCATCAGTCCTTTATCCAAAGCCTCCATCAATGTCAGCCATTCGGTCATCGAGATAGTAAGCCCTTTTGCCTTTAGCGTATAAAAAAATTCTATAAACATATCTACTCCCATTAAAGCTTGAACTATAGAGTAATTTTGTACAAGTATAACCTATTATTCATACTATTTTAATAAAGCTTCGCTTTTTTTACTGCCTCTAAATCTTCATCCTTTTTTAGTAACACACCAAGAAACGGAAGTTCTTCTTTTAAATGCTCCGTATCCATACCACTGATTAACAGGGCACGAATCCAGTCAATTAACTCAGAGGTACTTGGTTTTTTTCTAACATCACGTACAGAGCGAATCCAGTAAAAGGTATCCATTGCATTTTTTAATATGTTTTCTTCTAACTGTTCAAAATGGGCATGGATAATCTCTTTCATTTGTTCCCTTTCCGGAAATGTAATATAATGGAAAATACAGCGCCTTAAAAAAGCATCCGGCAGTTCTTTCTCAGCATTAGATGTAATAATAACAATCGGGCGTACCTTTGCTTTTACCGTTTCCCTTGTCTCATGGATATAAAACTCCATTTTATCAAGTTCCCATAAAAGATCATTTGGAAATTCCAAATCTGCCTTATCGATTTCATCAATTAACAAAATCACCTGTTTTTCGGAACGAAATGCCTCTCCCAGCTTACCGAGCTTGATATAATGGGCAATATCATCCACCCCTTCTTCACCAAACTGGGAATCATAAAGTCTTTGAATCGTATCATATACATAAAGTCCGTCCTGTGCTTTTGTCGTAGACTTGATATTCCAAACAATCAGTTCTTTATCCATAGACTGGCTCACTGCCTGTGCAAGCATTGTCTTACCGGTTCCCGGTTCTCCCTTAATCAATAATGGCTTTTGCAAGGCAACGGCTATATCTACAGCCGCCATCAGCTCCTCACTTGCCACATAGTCCTTACTTCCCGTAAATTTTGTTTCCATTCCAATCTCCTTTCATTTAACATACCAATAGGTAATTGCGAAACTCTTTATTTTCAAAATCTAGTTGTGCAATATAGACAATATCATAAACAGGGTGCTTTGGAGCCGTTGGTACTTAGGTGCCGTATTCTGGCACCTTATGTACCATTACGAGCGACAAGCAGTGCAAGCGTGCCCAGTGTTGATATTGT
>CAJUBR010000095.1 GCA_910584695.1 uncultured Lachnospiraceae bacterium | reverse complement strand
CATTTAGTTTTCATTGTCCTTTTGTTGCTTCGCTGTCTGTGTTCAGCACCGCAACGAAGATTATATTATCACAGGGGTATAGCATTGTCAACACTTTTTTTTAAATTTTTTGACATATTTTTTAAGTACTATTAAAGATATAAAACCTTTGTTAAGTCCGCTACAATATCTAGTAGTAAGTTGTTATCATACAACAATTTGAGCACATTCGACTGACCAATCTGTACTATCATTTCCTGACTCCACTCAAATGTACTCGTAATCGACAATATCATAAAAAATACCCATATAAAAATAAGTCCTTTTACCACACCCAGACAGCCTCCACCTATTTTATCAACCCATTTTACAATTGGCAGCTTTGTAAATCCGTTTACAGCCTTTTTTAAAAAAAAGAAAAAAATCCGACAGCTAAAGACCAACAATAAAAAAATCGATGCATTTAATATAACTACCGCAATGGACTTCGCAATGTAATCATATACACCGACAACATCTAAGACTTTATACATTTCCGAATTATTATTGTCTAATATATTTGCCTTCAGACTCTCCGGTAGCGGCAGCTCTTTAATAATTGCCACCTGCATTCCTTTAGATGTATCTTTTCCGGAATCGGAAAACTGCAATTCCTCCGATATAAAGGCTGCAATTTTCTCATCTACTTGTGTGTGTTCCTCCAGATATCCGCTTATCTGGGGAGCTACATACATTGCCACCACAATACTTGCGATCAGTCCTGCCGCAGAAATCAGTACCTTAAACAATCCTTGAATCCAACCTGCCAAAACACATATTCCAAATAAAATTCCTATTACAACACAAACCATAACTGTATCTATTCCTTTTCACTTTCGTGTTTCAATCTAATAACTTCCGAGCCACTGTCATATAACACAATATAACGCCGTTTATATCCGGTAGGCACTATATCCACAA
The DNA here is from genome assembly GCA_910584695.1 of uncultured Lachnospiraceae bacterium. Lineage (GTDB taxonomy): Bacteria > Bacillota > Clostridia > Lachnospirales > Lachnospiraceae > CAG-590. The sequence continues at coordinate 7,030 of CAJUBR010000095.1, read as the reverse complement.
CATTTTTTTGGAAGGTACATGAAAACTTCAGTCTTCCTTTGTCGGTATAGATTCTACATTCTGTTCCCCCGGTGAATACAATCTCATCTCCATTCATCTTCACATTTTCATAGTTAATATCAATATTCTTAGTCAACACCTTTTTCCCAGATGTATTATATAATTCCAATACATAAGAGGCTTCTTCCGTTTTGCTATTCGGAATCACAACTCCGATATATTCCGAATTATATACAACACTTCGCACCTCTTTATCAAATACAATTTTTGCTTTTTCACTGGGCTTTTCTTTCATGGAATAAATAATAAACTGATTATCACCAAATGCACAAATTGTATTATTATCTAAAAATTCTACTTTCGGTGCAATCGTATCTTTCAGCTGGTAGCCTCCCATCAACCGGTCTGCATTTTCATTTTGCCCTACGGTCCCAAAATTATAGGCTGCCAAGCCATTTTTGACTTCTGCACCATCCAGATATAAATAAGTTGAAAACAGTTTCTTACCATCATTTGACAGATCAATATCCATCGGGTATCCACTTTTATCAAGTGTTGTCTGAATTTCCGAAATCGCTTCTCCCTTCTTGTCGTATATATTAATATAATTTTCTTTCTCCCCTTCCAGGATGACTGCAAACTCTCCCTGAGACGCAACCGCAATATCACATATTTTATACGGCATTGTCGTACTGCTTACTTTTCCCTCCTTGTTAAAAATATAAACATCATTACCATTCAAATCTGCGATTGCCACATATTCACCGGAAACATCTGCCGCTGGCATCTTCATGGCAAACGTCTCATTCCATATGGCCTGTCCTTTTCCGTCCACATACTCCGCACCGTCTTTGCTATATTTTAACAGAGTATTCTGGTATTTTACATAATCCGCCATAGAAGTATTTTTTACACTGGTTTCTTCTACAATTTCATAGCTATTATAATCACCCGATGAAACAGCAAAAAACAATATAGCCGTTACCGCAACACCTGTCACTGCCAGAAGTATTTTTTTATGTGTCCAATGTGTCTTTCCGTTCTGTCCTTTTTCACGCTCCGTTTCCTTTTCTTCTTCCTCTATATGTTTCACCATCTGGTTTTCCTTCAATTTTTCTAAAAATTCCTGTTTTTTCTTCCCTGTTTTTTGTTCATTCGGTGCCTTTTGTTTCTTCTTATCTCTTTTCATTATAATCAACCTTTTTCATTTCGTATAACGTAATATTCACATCCCTTTCAGTGATAAATCTATAGATAAATTTATCTTAAAGATAGGTATACTTATTTTATTATACTATATTTTCCAAAAAGGTACTACCTTTATTTGCGTTTTTATCAGGAACCTTCCATATGAACAGTGGGAATCAGAATCCGATCACCCTCATGAATATCATCTGCCTCTCCTAAACCATTTGCTTCCATTAATTCAGCAACATATCCCACCGAGTTGTACATTTTAAAACTAATGGAAGAAAGCGTGTCCCCATTTTGCACCGTATAATATTGTGGCAGATTTGCAGCCGCAGACCTTACTTTTGCAGTATCGACAGCTTCTCCCCCCTCCTTTTTCGCAGCTCCTTCCTCCGATTTTTGATTCTCCTGTCGTGTTTCCTCCATTCTTCCATCTGTATCTGAAAACATTTTTCCCTTATTCCCCGATATAGAAATTCCATTTTCTATCAGTTTATATTCTATTTTTTCCAGCATCTGATAATTACTAAATACCGCTATTCCTAATGCAAGAACCGCTACTACAAGCCCGGAACAAATTCCGGACAACCGCCTGTTCATCCGTTCAATCTTTGCGTTCTTTGCACGTTCCTCCATAATTCTTTTGTAATTGTGCATAACCGCTTCATCCCTTTGCTCTACCTCGTTGGTTTCGTCCGACTCCGTGTCTCCTTTTGAAGCAATCATAAAATTCTGCATAGCTTCATTTCTGGCATAATAAATATAATAACCGCTCTGTCTTCTAAGCCCCTCTTCCTCCATTAAATAAAACGCATCTTCGCCCTCCAATGCATCCATAATATAAAGAACCTTATCCGGACCTGCAAAATTATCCATATGTATTTTTACAATCATATCATTTATCGCAGTAGAAAAACCCATTCTAGACAAAAACCAACCTACGACCTCCAAGTCAGGAAAATATGTCTTTACTTCCTGATAAATATAGCTCCACGTCTCCCCGTCAAATATAGATTCCTCCAAATCCAATTCCAGATTCTGTGCTGCAAGTGCTCCACTTATAAATATAACTTCACCGTTTACGCTCCTGACTGTTTCTCCGACCAAAATCGCTCCTCTGGCAAACGTGGAATTTGGATTTGCAAGCTGATTTAAGTAAGTCATGACATAATCTTCAATATATATTCTTCTGTTTCCACTAGGGACACCTATCTGCCTTATATTCTTTGGTAACGTAATTCCCGCAAAAATGTTATCTTCTGTTTGGCCATCTTTATCATACACAATCTCAATCATGCTCTTCCTTCCTTTCCGTGACATTTTTGCTAATCAGTAACATACCATGCCGTAAACGCTTATCATGTCTAAAAATGTCATCCGAATCGGCAAAATGCCCGCAATATCAGAAATATTTTTTCTTTTCTATATAAAAAACGACATGATGAGAATCCGAAAAAAATTTTTCTTTCCTATTTTGTCTAAAACAGGCTCAAAATGTTCATACTTTTCATACAATAACTTACAGGAATACCGGAGGCAGCACTATGACACCTTTTTACTATAATGCGTTTGAACAAGGCGCCGACCTAAATTTAAACAAAGAAATATACAACACTCTAAAGAACAGCCATGCTTCCACAGATAATATTATTATTCTGTGCATCGGAACAGACCGTGCTACCGGTGACTGCTTAGGCCCGTTAGTAGGCGAACATTTAAAAAGCCTTATGCCTATGATCCCCGTTTATGGAACATTGGAAACCCCGGTTCATGCATTAAATCTCGAGCAGACCATTCATGACATATATTCTAAATATTCAGAACCATTTATTATTGCGGTAGATGCTTCTTTGGGCATACCAGAACACATTGGTTATGCGACTTTGAGCAGCACACCACTTATTCCCGGAAAAGGCGTAAACAAAAAACTGCCTGCAATAGGGAATCTCTCTATCACAGGCATTGTAAATGTTGCCGGTTTTCCGAATTCTATTTTACTGCAAAGCACAAGACTTCACACTGTAATGACTCTGGCTAATTGTATCAGCAATGCACTCTACTGGTGCTTTCTGGAAATTCAGCTTACAGAACAAACCACTACTGTCAGCCGCATGATTTCTCCCGTTCCTATTCCGAAACCGTAAGTATTTTATCTTCCGGCACCTTTATATGCGGCAATGGCTTCTGAAACCGTATCTGCGGTTCCGTCTTCCATTAACGAAATTAAATCCGCTACTTTTGCAGGTGTACAAAAATCTTTGCCAAGAATTGCACCATAATTATTCGCGATTGCCAGTGAAGAATTCTGAATATCTTCATCCAGTACCGTCATCTGCTCCTCCATTGTTTCCAGATCAGCCTTCATCTGTTCCAGTTTTCCGAGCCGTCTGTCATTCACTTCATTCGTAAGAAGCTGTTTTGTCTCCGTTTCAAAGAGTGTCATGGCATCCTGCTTTTCCCTGCTGATCTGGTTTAACTCTTCATCCAGCTCAGCAAGCTTATTATCGTATTTATCCAATCCGTATACACTATCATCCTTATCCTTATTAATCTTATTCCGAATCGCTTTCATCTGGCGCTTATTTGCTGCCACCTTGTCTTTCATATTACACCCTTCTAGCAGCGTATCATAATATTTTATCTTAACTTTATTCAGCATCAGAATATAAATAAAACCCAGAATAAACAAAGTTAAGGAAACCGTCAGCGTACAAAGAAAGGTAACCTGTTTGCTTTCCTTAAAAAAGACATTAACCGATAAAATATACATTAACGAAGGCACTCCCACATATGTAAGGATAATGGTAAGAAACAACACCAAAATCTCCCAAATATGTTTTGGCATAAACAAGGCATAAAAAAGCTTGGACAGACAAAAGGATGGTACATGCTGTGCTTTAAATAATGTCCTCATCTCTACATGCAGCTGCCGGTTTTCTTCGCTAAGCTCTGCCGTTTCTATTGAAACCCGCTCATCCACACGTTTTAACTTGGCCCTGTCCCTCTTTGCCTTTACATTACGATTTTTATTCTTATTCGCATCAATCTGGGAATCATAGACTTTCTCTATCTCATTCTTCCGCTTACGGATCGTCTGGGTAATCTCTTCCTGAATGGATTTCTCTTCTGCTACAATGGCCTTTTTTAAATTCTTTTCCTGATTCTTATATTCTGCCAATTCCTTCTTTAACTGTTCTACGGCCTCAAGATCCGTCTGAACCTGATAAAGATAATCTACATTCTCATTAAATACATTTTCCAGCATACCCTGCCTCGCTTTCACCCTATCTATTGTGTTATGCAAAACAAAAAACGCAACATTTGTACTTATTTTAACAAACCTACTATACAAATACAACCGTTTTCGACAATTTTCAGAAAGTCCTGCCGTCAAAATTTATAATCTTAATTATTTATTTGATTGTTTTTACTCTCATTTTATTATATACTATAAATAATTGGAGTTATCTAAACGTAGAGGGGGTGATGATCATTAATATATTATTCTTTTTAACTCCAAAGGCGGAAGTTGCCTTTTTAGAGGATGACTATTCATTACGTCAGGTTCTCGAAAAAATGGAGTATTACAAATATTCTGCTATTCCAATCCTGAATAATGAGGGGGAATACATAGGAACCTTAACGGAAGGTGATATTTTATGGTATTGCAGACATAACGATATGACAGCCCTAAACCGGCCGGAAAATCTGCGTCTAACGGACATTCCACGCCGCAACGATTATGCTACCGTCAATGCAAGCTCCAACATGGAAGATCTTCTCTCCACTGCACTACGGCAGAATTTCGTTCCTGTTGTAGATGATTGTGGAAAGTTCATTGGAATCATAACAAGAAGTGATATCATTCAATATTATTACGACCGGATGTAAGTATTGCACCAAACCCAAAAAGGAAGAAGGCATGTTATATCAGAACCATCCTTCTTCCTTTTTATTCCTCTGCACAACAACTCAAGCAACCGTGCCTGCACAGATATTTGACTATTACATATATTCTTTTAATCTTTCCGGGTCCACTTTAATACGATTATCCATCGTTTTCATAATATTCTTAATCTGAATCCCGCTATACACATTATCCAATTCCATATTATATACCTGATTATGTTCAAAGCCAAGTACAACAGGACGCAGGATATCATTATCATTCTCACGAAGAACAAGACCCTTTTCCATATTGGTAAGCTCCACGCATACTCCTGGATACAGAATCTTAATGCTGTTTAACAAATGATTCACCATCTCCGCATCGTACAAATCCGGTCTGTCCAAAAGCATCCTTACAGCCTCTACCTCCGTATGAGGGGATACATCTAACTGCATCGAAGTCACCTCATCATAAGCATTGGCAACCACTAATATCCTAACAGATTCTGAAATAGCTGTCGGTGCTTTTTCCGGAAGATATTGAAGCTGGCAAAATTGCATCAAAGTACTCTTAACACCTGCCGGCATCTGAAATGCATTCGATATCTTATCTACACCTATAATAGCGGTTTTCGCTACCAGTGCTGTTTCCTCTTCACTCAGATTCTCCATTTTTCCACGCAGTTCCGACTTCAAGGATAATTTCCCCACATCATGTAAAAGTGCAGCAACAACAACCTCTGTCTGCTTCACAACATCCAGTCCTGCTCTATGAGCAATCAATGCAGACAAAATAGCAACGTTTAATGCATGTTTATAGACATAATCCTCTGTGCTTCGAAGATTCTGATTAAAGTTAATTTTGTGATAAAGATTCCCAAAACGACTGACAATCTCATTCGTCTGTTTCATCAAATTATCCGGTGCTTCCCCCCGCATAATGGCATCTAAATCCTCCCGCAAAGTAAAAACTGCCATCGTCTGAAAACGTTCAAATTCTATCTCCTCTTCACTCATTGGTGGAAGCGGTTCTGCCGGTTCTAAAATATATAACCCAATCAATCCAAAATTCTTAACACTTTCTATACCCTGTTTTGTAATCTTATCATCACGGTCATATAGGAGAACTCCCTTTTTATTATAAATTGGTTTCGCTAAACGCATACCTACCTTTAGATTTTCAGATTTTACGTATATCATGTAACATACCCTCCTTTTCTATTTCTTATTGTAACATTATACACGATAAATAGCAATGAAAGAAACACAAAATTCTTTATAAAGAGTTGGATTTTGATAGGCAATATTCACTGCCATCTGATAAGGAATCTCCGTATGCTGTTTTTCATACAACAAACCTGAATAAAGGCATCCCCATGTATCTTTGCATTTCCCTTCCATTCTCCTAATAATTCCCTACTCTGTATCCATTACAATATACGCTTTCCGAAACATATGTTTTTTAACCAACTGTTTTTGCCGGCTCTTTAATAAAAACAATATAAAATCATATTCTAACGGCCGTATTTCCGTTTCCCCTGAACACACATGCAGTACTACGCCCCACTCCTCGTATAAACATTCTGCAATCCGGTCAAGTCCGGCAAAATTGTTTTGCACAGTTATATAGATATCCTCATAATAATCCTTCGCAGTCAGCAAAATAGATAACACATCCTGTGCATTCCATTTTGGACTGTCAAGGACTAATAACATGCAACCCCTTCCTTCTTCTTTTTCTACTCTTAGCTTTTCAAAAATGAATTTTCTCTGCCTTATCATTTCCGTCTTTCTTGCTTGAAATAATAAATCCGTTATGTTTAACTGTTGTGCCGTTTTTTCCTCTGCCCCCAGCACACAGCCTTTTATCTGATAATTCCTTAACCTCCTTTTCATTTTCCTCAATATTTTCTTTGTCATAAACTCTTCTTTTTCATCATTTTTTTCTTTA
>CAJUBR010000094.1 GCA_910584695.1 uncultured Lachnospiraceae bacterium | reverse complement strand
GAAAAATCCTGCATACCGGACAATGTCCTCTCGTCTTTGGAGGCGGGATGATAACAGATGCTAAATATGCACAACATTAGAAGACTTGCTCCGCATAGCAGTCCTAACAGCCTGTATAATTGTTCATCCTCTAATCGAAACATAGCTTTTCCTTCCTTCACTTCCTGCTAAATCAGATCATAATGCATCATGGCCTTTTGAATTCCGTCTTCACAGATATCTGCAGTTTTATATTCTACTACAGAAAATACTTCCTCCATAGAGTTCCCCATACCTACCGAATGTGGTACATATTTTAACATTTCCATATCATTTATGGAATCCCCAAATGCAAAACAGTCACAAAGGTCCGCTCCCAGAAATTCCGCTAATTGTTTAATTCCGGTAGCTTTGCTAAAGTCTTTCGGTACTACCTCACATACATTTCCCAAATGCGGAATCAGATTAAATTCTACCGAAAAAGTTTCCCTGAATGCTTCTGCATCGCTTTCCGGCAAATATGCCGTAGTAAATTTGTCAAAGATAAAATCCGGATGATTTATTTCCTCAATCGGATAATCTGAATTCTTTGAAAAATAAGAATAAATATATTCCAAAAAGCTTCCCGGTCCATATTCCCCATCTATAAACAGACGCTCTTTTCCCTCAAATACAGTCTGAAATTTATGCTGCCTGAGAAACGATGCGTAAAAAACACAGCGCTCCTTAGAAAGCTTATTATGAAAAATTTCTTTTCCCGCATACTCAATGTAAGTTCCACAACCGCATACCAGTCCGTCAAATCCAAAATCAAGCAGCTCTTTGTCAATTGCTGTTTTTACCCTTCCGGTATTAATGAATATCTTATGTCCGTTTTCTTTTGCCTTATAAAGTGCCTCTTTTGTACTGTCTGGCAGAATATGCTGATCATCCAATGTAAGCAGGGTTCCGTCAATGTCAAAAAACAATAATGCCGGCATATCCATTCTCCTTTTGTCCTACTGTCATTTCCTGTACGCTACATCTGTTTTAACAGATTTACCATCTCAATCGCTCCAAGTGCACAGTCATATCCCTTATTTCCTGCCTTGGTTCCGGCACGTTCAATTGCCTGTTCAATATTTTCTGTTGTCACAATTCCAAACATAACAGGGATTCCCGTATTCAGGGATACCTGTGCAATTCCCTTTGAAACCTCGTTACATACATAATCATAATGGCTGGTTGCACCACGGATTACGGTTCCAAGACAGATTACAGCATCATATTTTCCGGACTCTGCCATTTTCTTTGCCGCTACGGGAATCTCAAACGCTCCCGGCACCCAGGCTAACGTAATATGATCCTCCGGAATGTCATGACGGGTTAAACCATCCATCGCACCGCCAATCAATTTTGATACAATAAATTCATTGAACCTTGCGGCAACAATGCCAATCTTCATATCATTTGCAACTAATTTTCCTTCTAATGTCTTCATAATTTTTATTTCCTTTCTGTTCTATTATATATCCATGGCTTGTTCAAATTCCTCAAAAGAATCAAATTTCTTGATTCTGCCACCTCCGCTAATAATGAAATCAACAAAATCCCCATGAGATGGGAAAAATATCATATCCAATTCCACAAATAATAAAATCATTTGCATACTCCGTTTTGACCTTTTCTCTAATCCAATTAACCAGCTTCGCATTTGTGGATTGTTCCATAGCCGCACCCTCCATAGGGCAAAAAATGCCTTCATCAATTCCCGTTTTTCCCTAATCTGTTATGAGATTATTTATAATTTAGGATATGTCCCATTTTCTCCTGCTTGGTTTTCAAATAAAATGCATCATACTCACCAGGCTCCATAATAATCGGTACCCGTTCCACGATATCCAGCCCATAGCCCTTTAACCCATATACCTTAAGAGGATTATTGGTCATCAGACGAAGCTCTTTGATTCCAAGGTCTACCAGAATCTGTGTTCCTATTGTGTAATCTCTTGCGTCCTCTGGAAATCCCAACTCCAGATTCGCTTCTACGGTATCTCTCCCCTGATCCTGAAGTTCATAGGCACGGATTTTGTTAATCAATCCGATTCCCCTTCCCTCCTGACGCATATAAAGCAGTACTCCTCTACCCTCCTTTGCAATCATTTTCATTGCTGCATCATACTGCTGTCCGCAGTCACACCGGGCAGAACCTAACGCATCTCCGGTAAGGCATTCGGAATGGACACGGCAAAGTACCGGCTTTCCATCCGTAATATCTCCCTTTACCAGTGCCACATGATGTTCCCCATTTAACTTATTCACATAGCCATGAATCGTAAATTCACCATAGCGGGTCGGCATCTTTGCTTTTGCTACACACTCTACAAATACCTCATGCTCCTTCCGGTACTGAATTAAATCCTGAATCGTGCCGATTTTCAATCCATGTTTTTTGGCAAAGGCTGTCAAATCTTCTTTTCTTGCCATCATACCGTCTTCCTTCATAATCTCACAGCAAAGGCCCACCGGCTTTAGTCCTGCAAGCTTCATGAAATCCACCGTTGCCTCGGTATGACCGTCTCTTTCAATGACTCCCCCTGGTCTTGCCTCTAACGGAAACATATGCCCCGGTCTTCGGAAATCTTCCGGCTTTGCACCATCTTCCACAAATTTTCTTGCAGTCATGCCCCGCTCATAAGCGGAAATTCCCGTAGTGGTGTCCACGTGGTCTACTGATACAGAAAATGCAGTACAATGATTATCGGTATTGGTAATACACATCTGGGGGAGATTTAAACGGTCTGTATAGCTGGAATCCATTGGCATACAAATTAAACCTCTTGCATAGCTTGCCATAAAATTCACATTTTCCGTGGTAGCAAACTGGGCCGCACAGATCACATCTCCCTCATTTTCTCTGTTTTCATCATCTAAGAGAACAATACATTTTCCAGCTTTTAAATCCTCTGCCAATTCCAATGTCGTGTTAAATTCTGACATGATTCTACCTCCTAGTGTTTTTCATGTTATTATATAGTATCGGTGCAGTTAATTCACATGACACCTTAACATAATAAGTTTACATAATCTATTTCATCAATTTATCAGCATTCTTTTCATCTTACAAAAAACCGTTTTTTGCGAGAAAGTCTATAGAAATTCCTCCCGTTGCTGCCTCTCCATCCTCCGGCTTAGCATCTTCAAAATGTAACAGCTTATCAATATATTTTCCCACAATATCATTTTCCAGATTCACAATGTCGCCGGCTTTTTTTGTAAGCAGCGTCGTATTTGATGCCGTATGCGGAATCAGTGAAACCTTAAAACAGCGGCTGTCTACATAAGCAACGGTTAAAGAAATCCCGTCAATGGTAATGGAGCCTTTTTCAATCATATACTTTAATATTTTTTCACTCGTATAAATTGTCACCCATACCGCATTATTCTCTTTGACAAAACTTCCGATTTCCCCGGTTCCGTCGATGTGTCCGCTGACAATATGTCCGCCAAAGCGTCCATTTGCCGCCATCGCCCGCTCCATATTTACCCTGCTTCCTTTCGATAATTTTCCTAAAGAAGAACGCCGCATGGTTTCCGGCATCACATCTGCGGTAAAAGTATTTAATGTTTTTTCCGTAACCGTCAGGCATACACCATTGACCGCAATGGAATCTCCGATGTGCATATCCTCAAATATCAGATTTCCCTGCAATGTCAGTCTTGCATCCTTCGTGCTCTGACTAACAGACACTACGGTTCCGATTTCTTCTACAATTCCGGTAAACACTTGACCACCTCTTTTTCAATCTTTTTTCGCCGGACATTTCCGGCTGTTATTCTTCGTCCTGTAGCGGTAAATCCACCACAATCGGCTCATGTCCCACTGCCGGTAGGAATTTTTCTAAAATGTCTTTGGTCTTCATTTTCAGACTGGAGGTGCTGACACATGGATGGCATCCTAAATATTCACTCTCCGCAACCGGCTGATCCAGCAAAAGCTGAACATGATGTTCCTTATCATTCATCAGTCCCATAACAGATACCGCACCGGGTCTGATATTTAAATATTCCTCCATATATTTTTCCTTACCAAAAGAAAGGCGGGCACTGCCAATTTGTTTGGACAAATCCTTCGTCTTAAACGGCTTGTCCCCCGGCATCATTAACAGGTAAAACTGTGTTTCTTGCCGGTTACACAAAAACAAATTCTTGCAGATGATCACATCAAGAACCTTGTCAATTTCATTACAGGCTTCCATTGTATTTGCCTCATCATGGTCGGTTCTTTCATACTCTATTTCAAGGCTGTCCAATAAATCATATACCTTAATTTCTTTTTCTAACCTACCGGAAGTATTCTCCGGTCTTCCCTTCATTAATTTCATTTCCTTTCTCCTTGTAATCCATAACATAGTCTATTGAATCATTAAATGTTTGTTCAACATTATACGATATCTCATTCGACTATAAGCTTTACAGAACCGTTCATTTCTTTATTATATACATGCTTTCCAATAATTGAACGCAGTTCTTTTACATCTTCTAAATCAGTACTGGCAAATTCCAAATAGCATTTTAAAGAATCTTCTGTGTTTTGTTCTTCATAAAAGTCTGATATATAACAATAAAATTTGTCAAGCAAATCTTCTAATGGATATTGTGAAATCTCTCTTGCATTTGCCCCTTCTCCTAATTCGGTTTCTTGGATAAAAGATAATGAGGTTACATATAAAAACTCATTCTCTTCTTTTATTTCATATATGCCATCCTCAATTTGAAAATAAGCACCACTCCTATACTTTAGGGCATCGTAATTCTGAATTTCTTTCATAGCATATACTCCCGACAAATCCTATTTATTTCTCCAGCCTCTCATAAATTAACAGCATGTCTTCCCCCGTCTGTTCCACTGATACCGGTCTATACACAAGTGCTTCTGTGGCAAGCTCCACTCCCTCACCACCAACAGGTGTATAAAATCCTGCACCTCCAAAAATCTTCGGTGCTACATATGCCTCAATACGATTGACAATTCCTGCCTTCAAAGCAGAATAATTCAAAGCAGAGCCGCCTTCTAATAAAATTCCATCTATCTGCCTTTCTCCCAGTTTAATCATCAAATCCTGCAAATCTACGCGTTCCTTCTTCTCCTTTACCACCAGAACTTGTGCACCTTCTTTTTCCAGTGCCGTTTTTTGTTCGTGCCAGAAACGCTTATACTCTGCATGCGGCTCTATCGTTGCAAAAATTGTTGGTACCTCCTTTGCAGTAGCCACTATGTTACTAGATAGCGGAATCCTCAGTTTAGAATCACAAATGATGCGGATTGGATTTCTGCCACCTTCCAGTCTGCAGGTGAGTCTTGGATCATCATTGAATACCGTACCGATTCCCACCATAATTCCCTTTAATGCATTTCTGGTCCGTTGCACCCTCGCTCTTGATTCCTCTCCGGATACCCACTGGGAATGTCCTATTCTGGTAGCAATCTTACCATCCAACGTCATGGCATACTTCATCACTACATATGGTGTCTTTGTTGTTATATAGTGAAAAAAGACGGGATTTAATGCATCACATTCCTCCTTTAAAAATTCCGTAACCACTTCAATACCGGCATCCCGTAAAATCTGAATGCCTTTTCCTGCAACCAGCTCATTGGGATCATTAGAACCTACATATACCTTGGAAATACCATATTCAATAATTGCCTCCGTGCAGGGCGGCTGCTTCCCCTGATGACAACAGGGCTCTAAGGTTACATACATTTCTGCTCCTTTTGCAACTTCTTTCTGTTTCAAGTTTTGAAAAGCATTGCACTCTGCATGTAAATCACCATATCTTTTGTGATATCCTTCTCCAATAATCTGTCCATCCTTTACTATTACGGCACCTACCAAAGGATTCGGATTCACTTTTCCTATTCCTAATTTTGCAAGCTCTATCGCCCGCCGCATATACTGTTCCTGATTCATAACCGCTACTCCTTTTTTGAAAAAACGACTACATCAAATCTTCCCGTCTCCTTAAGACTCAGGCATCCATAACAAAGAAAGCCCTAAAGTATGCATACTTCAGGACTTAAAACCAACCACTTAAAACATACAAATCCGTATGTTTTATCACTCTTCTTCCATCCAGACTATACTGTCGGCACCAGATTCTCACTGGTTCCTGCCTTACGGCTCGCGGGCTTAAGAATCCAGGGTGAAAATACATTTTCCCCCCTGTTCAAATACCGCCGGTGGAGACTTTCACTCCGCCCTGAAGAACGATTCACTTTTCTGTAGGTGATTATAACCCATTATAAACCGTTATGCAATCCTTTTTAATAATTTAATCTCTTGGAAAGAATATAATTTTAAAAAAGCTCTTGCTGAAAAAGATAAATTCTTGCCGAAAAGGATAAAGAAATTGATCCTTTAAAAGAAGAACTTTTCAAAAATAGACAATGAAGAAGAGAGAGAGTAACAGAATCATACACCTAATTCCCTGTACTATTATATCTTTTTACACTAATTCTCCAGAATCCATAAGCAGCCAGATAAATCACCACACCTACTGCCGGTGCAATGTACATATACATTTCATTATAATTTGCCATATCTTTTTTTCTAAGCAAATACTGTGCCGGGAAATAATTTACAAATGCGAATGGTATCACATAAATCATTAACCCCTGTATCAGCTTATTATAAATGCTGATTGGATAACCGGCAAACTTCCTCATGTTCCAATAAAATATCTCCCGGATACTATTGGTTTCTACAAAATAAAAACTAAGTGCAGAAAAGAAAACGAACATACCACCCTGGATTAAAACTCCGCCAATGATTGCTCCTATATAATAGAGAATTGTTAAAAAATCCCATGTAATACCTACTCTGTTTGCAGAGATAAGAAATAACAGAATTCCCAATGTTCCATGCCCTACTGATGCCATCAAATCTGCATTGTTCAGTATCAATTGAAACAAAAGTCCTCTCGGTCTTACTAACAGTCTGTCAAACCTGCCTTCTCGAATCATACAGGAAAAATCCCTTAAATCCGCAAATAAAGAAACAACAAAGGCATAAGTTAAAAACAAGATGCTAAACAAAAACAACATTTCATTTACATTCCAGCCATTTATCTTATCAAACTTTAATAATGCTAAATAAATTACAATAATATTTGTAGATTCCCTTACAAAAACAGCCAATGTAGCCACTATGGAATCTATTCGGTACTGCATTCTGGTAAGAATGCTCATTCTCAGCGATTGCAATGCAATTTTTATTTCTCCCAATTTTTCATCCTCCTTGTACTACTAATTTTCTTACACCTTGTTTCCAGAATATATTTGCAATCACCGCTAATATTACAATCCAGATCAGCTGTACTGCCATCCCGTATAAAATATCCGCCCCCTTTAACTCACCCAGGTAAATACGTACCGGTGTAAAATAAATGGACCCGAAAGGGGTAAAGGAAATGATTTTCCGAATGACAGCGGGCATAAACCATAAGGGCAATAGTGTTCCTGACAGAATATTTACAAACACATTTTTTATCGTCATAATTCCCCATACACTAAAAAGCCAAAAACTCCAGGTCTGTATAATAAAGCTTATCAGCCACAAAATAAGATAACCTAACATCATACTGAAAACCATAACAAAAAGATTTAACAGGCTTTGGGGCGGACACAAACTTGCATATAGCAAGGTAAACAAAAGTGCCGGAATAAAATTAAATACCATTTTAAAAACCCCTTCTCCAATATTCTCAGACAACATTCTAAATACAAAATTTACAGGTTTTAAAAACTCATTTGTAATGGTTCCATCATGGATTTTATCCTGAAGAAACATTTCATTGAACGTGAATGCATCAGAAAGTCCTAAGGAGATAACAAAATTTGTAGCCACCATCTGAAACGTAATTCCATCAATCTCTTTTGCACCCCCATACAAAGCCCTATAGATACACAAATAGACAATAATGGTAATAATGGTATTGATAATTCCCATGAAAAATTCAAGCCGGTATGCCATCCTGTTTTGAAATTTTTTCACTGCAAATTCAACATATGTTCTCATGAATCCTTCCTCCGTTTATTCTGTTTTCGTTTCCAGCACAACTCTTCCTTCATAAATATCCCTGATAATTCCGTCAATCTCCGGCTCACAAATGGAAATATCCTTTATATGGTAACTGGAAAATAAATTTTCCATCACTTCATTCATAGGTATTTTATTTGTATCAAAAGTCTTTATTTCCTTTTTTCCGTCCTCCAGCAAAATTTCTATTGTTTTGGAATTGGCATATTTATTTTTAATCTCATCAACGCTTCCATCA
>CAJUBR010000093.1 GCA_910584695.1 uncultured Lachnospiraceae bacterium | reverse complement strand
GGTGGTAGGCTATAGTTTTTTATATGAATTAAGGCAGCGTCTGGTCGTTGATTTTGGATATGAGGATGAGGAACTTCCGTTTGTTACATTATCTGAGAATATAAGATATGACAGAATAAGCGGACGTAATCAGAATATTTTGGAAATAAAGCTTGAAAAAGAACTTGCGGTTAAGAAAAAAATGACAATCACGCTGCTTGCACTGATTGCCATGGTAATTGCAATGTTTGTGATTGCAGCCGTGAATCCGAATACTGGATATATTAATACGGAGAATAAGATTCTTAACAAGTATGCTGCATGGCAGGAAGAATTGGAACAGAGGGAACAGGCGGTAAAAGAAAAGGAAAAGCAATTAAATATACCTTCAAAAGAATAGATAATTTTTACAAAAAAGGAGGGTGACTATGGGTCAGATTAAGATTTTGGTGGTAGATGACGAAAGTCGTATGCGGAAGCTAGTGAAGGATTTCCTGATACGAAAAGATTATGCAGTATTAGAGGCAGCGAATGGAGAAGAGGCGGTTGATACCTTTTTGGAGAATAAGGATATTGCATTGATTATTTTAGATGTTATGATGCCCAAAATGGATGGATGGCAGGCATGTAAAGAGATTCGTACACTTTCTAAGATCCCGATTATTATGCTCACTGCAAAGTCAGATGAAAGAGATGAATTATTAGGATTTGAATTGGGAGTGGATGAATATATTTCAAAGCCTTTTAGTCCCAAAATTCTTGTTGCCAGAGTAGAAGCCATTTTGCGCCGAACTTCTAATGTACTACAGGATGAGATTTTAGAGACTGGAGAGATCGAGTTAAATATCGCAGCACATACGGTTAAGGTAAAGGGAAAAAGTGTAGAGCTGAGTTTTAAGGAGTTTGAACTGCTGAATTATTTTGTAGTGAATCAGGGGGTTGCGTTGTCAAGGGAAAAGATTCTTAATAATGTATGGAATTATGATTATTTTGGAGATGCAAGAACGATTGATACCCATGTAAAGAAGCTGCGTAGTAAGCTGGGAGATTGCGGTGACTATATAAAAACAATATGGGGTATGGGTTATAAGTTTGAGGTCGAAGAGGAATAAGATGGTTAGACGGTTTAAGCATTCATTGCGGTTCAAATTAACAATGCTGCTGATGGTGATGATGACCCTTACAGTTTTTGGTTCCATTGGTATTACCTATCTTAGTATCAGAAGTTATTACTTAGAAGAACTCAAATATCGTATGACCAATATGTATCAGGATATTAATATGGTATTTTCTACAAATGGACTTTCAAATCAGGAGGTTATAGAACATTTATCAAAACTTGCAGCTAAGGGTGAAATCAATGTTCTTGTCCTTCGGGATGACGGGACAGTATTTAGCAATATCAATGAGAAGAGTAAGATGTGGGACAGTATGCAGGCGATTGCGAATCTGTTAAAGGGAAAGGACGAGGATAATTTCGGAGGTTGGTTTTCCGGTGAAAGTAAAGGGTATTATATTTTTCATCAGAATTTTGATGAGGAAATGAATTCTGCGTTCTATGATCTGGTTGGTGTTTTGGATGATGGGAGTCTGATTGCACTACGTTCTTCTGCTACCAGGTTTAATGAAAGTGTCAGTACTACAATACGTTTATATTCGTATGTAGGAGCTCTGGCTATTATTGTGGGATGTCTGGCGATGTTTTTTGTCAGCCGTTCTTATGTAAAACCGATTTATGAGATGGCATTTGTTGCAAAGAAGATGTCACAATTGGATTTTGATGTCAGGGTCGATACGCGTTCCAAAGATGAAATTGGTGAATTAGGAAAGAGTATTAATTTAATGTCCAGGGAATTGGAGGCAACCATTTCCGAATTGAAAACGGCAAACGCAGAACTGACAAAAGATATTGAAGAAAAAACCCAGATTGATGAGATGCGCAAGGAATTTTTATCCCACGTATCCCATGAATTAAAAACTCCTATCGCATTAATTCAGGGATATGCGGAAGGGCTGAAAGAAAATATTTCAGATGATCCGGAGAGCAGGGATTTTTATTGTGAAGTCATCATGGATGAGGCAGATAAAATGAACACAATGGTAAAAAAACTGTTGGCATTAAACGAATTGGAGTTTGGTACAAATAAAGTTAATTTTGAACGGTTTGATATTGTTGAGCTAATGAAGAATATTAATACTTCTTCTGATATTTTACTCCAACAAAATAAGGTATATCTTCATTTTCCGTATGAGGAACCACTTTATGTATGGGGTGATGAATTTATGATAGAAGAAGTCTATACGAATTATTTGACAAATGCGATCCATTACGCTCCAGAAGAAGGGAACGTATTTATTAATCTGGAGGAGAAAGAGAATATATTGCGGATTAATGTATTTAATGAAGGAAATCCGATTCCAAAAGAGGAACTGGATAAGATATGGATCAAATTCTACAAAGTAGATAAGGCAAGAACAAGAGAATACGGAGGGAGTGGGATTGGTCTGTCCATTGTAGCGGCGACGATGAAACTTCATGGAAGAGATTTTGGTGCATATAATAAAGAAAACGGAGTTGTATTTTATTTTGAATTAGAGACGGCAAAGTGTTATAACCATGATGAAAATGGTTGAAGAAATCATTGTTTCATGTTAGAATAATCCCAGTATAAATAATTATGAATAGAGGGACGATTATGCCAAGGAAGATAGTATGTTTTATTTTTTTTATTTTTTGCAGTGGGATGTTATCAGGCTGTAATACTGTAGTAGATTTGACAAAGGAAGAAACAGAACTCATTGCGGAGTATGCAGCCGACGTACTTCTTAAGTATTCCGGGAATTACATAGACCGTATGGATGATGGAGAAAAACAGATAGAAGAGGCGGCAGGTACAAAAGATTTGAATTCCACTGAGGAGGGAACTACTGCACAAATGCCGGATACGGAAGAAGCTACAAAGGATCAAACGAATATGGAATCATCAAAGGATAATAAAGAATCTGAGATTTCTACAGGCAGTGAAAAGGACATTGCAAAGATTGCAGGAATTTCCGGATCATCCATTACATATAAAGACTATTTGATTACAAGCCGGTATCCGGAAAAAGAGGATGATCCTGTCTTTTTGGAAGCACCGGAAGGCCATCAGCTTCTTGTTGTTCGTTTTGATGTGGCTGACATAACAAAAGAAGCCGTTGCGGTGTCATTGATGGAAAAAGAGATTGATTACAGTATCGTTTGTAATGGAACCAAGACTGCTAAACCGATGCTGACGATTTTATTGAATGATTTAGGAACATTGGAAACAACGATAAAACCGGATGAAAATCAGGAAGCTGTTTTAGTATTTCAGATTGCAGATGATATCAAAGATAATCTGGATTCGGTACAATTGAAGGTGGCCTGTAATAATACGGAACATATCATAGAAATGTTAAAATAAAAGGGGGGGTAATAATGGATACAAATATTTTATTAGAAAGCGGAACCAATGAATTGGAGGTATTGGAATTTACAATAGCAGGCAATCATTACGGAATTAATGTTGCTAAGGTTCGTGAGATTTTACCGATGACGGATATTACACCGGTGCCAAATTCTCATCCTTGTATTGAAGGAATTTTTATGCCAAGGGATACGATTATCACGGCTATTAATCTTGTAAAGGCATTGGGATTTCCTGAAAGGACTCCACATAAAAACGATATGCTGATTGTTACCAATTTTAATAATCTGAACATTGCATTTGATGTGGAACAGGTATTAGGGATTCACCGTGTTTCATGGACGGATATCGTGAAACCGGATTCTACTGTAAATGCTCCGGGAGCAGGAATTGCAACGGGGATTATCAAGAAATTGGATTCTTTAATTATTGTGTTGGACTTTGAACGTATTGTTGAAGAGATTTGTCCTGAAACAAGTCTGAAAGTTTCAGAGTTGGCTGAACTGGGAGAACGGGAGAGAAATACGATTCCGATTTTTCTTGTGGAAGATTCTCCAATGCTGCAGAAGCTGGTTTCGGATTCTTTGACTCAGGCAGGGTATACAAATTTACATATCTTTGCAAACGGGCAGGAAGCATGGGATAAACTTTTACAGCTTAAAAAGAATAATGGTGTGGACTATGGTGTAAAATGTATTGTCACAGATATTGAGATGCCACAGATGGACGGTCATCGATTAATCCGGTTGATACGTAGTGATGACGCACTGAAGCATCTTCCGATTATTGTATTTTCTTCTTTGATTAATGAAGATATGAAGCGGAAAGGGGAACGCTTAGGTGCGGATGCACAGATTTCAAAGCCGGAGATTGGACAGTTGGTTTCCTGTATTGATAATTTAATTATAAGTGGGATAGGAGAAGCTTAATAAATTCAACAGATAGATAGGCAGACTGCTTTCAAAAAGTAATAACGTTGTCCGCAGGAATAAAAAGCACAAACATGTTGGTATCGTGTTCAAGATACCTTATGTTTGTGCTTTTTATCATCTTATTCGATATACATTCGCTTAGTATAACAGTTTCTTTGAATGTATATCAGAAATTCAGTCTAATGTAAATTCGTCTCTGATATCATCATTAAATACACAGTATGCCATATTTTCTTCCGGCTTTACGTATAACTGAAGTGATGTAAGTTCTGATACCTTCTTACCATTATTAGTCCAAATTTTCTTTGCTCTGGCAACTAAATCCTTTTCATCTAACTGTTTTTCCTGATATTCAACATATAAAGTAGATTTCATATACCATCCCTCCTTCCAACCAATATAAACACTTTTATTATATAATAGATAATGACAAAAATCAATACCTCCAAAAATTTCATATATTTTACAGCCTTTCTTGTTAAAATGAAAAAGGTATGGTACAATAACTGTGTTTGTTTTTATTCCTGTGAGCAACGAGCCAGGTAGCCTTGCTTGCAGCTCTATTTGGCGAATGCCGTGGGGGGGCGAATACTTCACAGCTTTGCTGCAGGGTATTTGACTGAAAGATATGGATGATACAGATAAATATGTGAATAGAGAGGTGCCTTTATGGATGAGAATTATCTTGATAATCTATTGAATGAAATTTCGTTAGATAAAGACTTGGATCATAAAATTGAAGATGAATTAGACGGTCAGATATTAAAGGAAAAACAGATGAGCCAAAAGACTATGTCAGAAGAAGAAGTCTTTAATATGGATTTAGAACAGGATGCCGGCCAAATCAAAGAAGCATCTGATCTGCATTTTTCAGAAGAACAAATAGATGAATTAGATCAACTGGATCATCTTGCAGATATGGATATCGGTGATGTTGATTTTTCGGATATTGACTTTGAAGATGTTGATATTACAAAGCTGAATGATGTTCCAGAAAGTAATCTGGATGATATTCTGAAAGAATTTGAAGGTGATTTGGAAATAGACGATTTCTATGATAAAGAAGATAAAGAAAGCCGGCAATCAGTAAATGAAGACGTATCTGAAAAAGAAACTAAACAGATGACGGAAATGTTTTCGGAGGGTTCGGCTGATGAATATCATGATAATCTGAATGAGGATACCTTTAATGCAGATCAGTTTTTGGATAACCTGTTGGGATCGTCCGACGGCGAAGCAGTGAAGAACGAAAGCGGGAAAGTGGATTCGGATAATGGATCTGATTCGTTAGATGATTTGATTTCATCCTTTGATATGGGTGATGGTA
The DNA here is from genome assembly GCA_910584695.1 of uncultured Lachnospiraceae bacterium. GTDB lineage: Bacteria > Bacillota > Clostridia > Lachnospirales > Lachnospiraceae > CAG-590. The sequence continues at coordinate 2,883 of CAJUBR010000093.1, read as the reverse complement.
TGATGTCTGATGGAATCAAAAGTGCAGAAGGAAATGATCAATTATCAAATACCGCTGATACAGATAAGGTGAAAGAGACAGGAGGTCTTTCTGACAAGGAACAAATGACTGGAAAAAAGAGCAATCCGTTTATGCAGATTTTATTTGGGGATCCCGATGAAGATGATGAACTATCAGAAGAAGAGTTAAAGGAGATTGAGGCAAAGAAGGAAGCAAAAAAAGCAAAAAAGGAGGCTGACAAAGAAGCAAAAAAAGAAAAAGCAGAAGCTGCAAAAGCAAAAAAGGCTGCAAAGGCACAACAAAATAATGAGAAAAAGAAGTTAAGGGCTGAACAGCGGAAACAGGAGGCAGAAAAGGATAAGGAACCGGAAAAGAAATTAAATACATTTGCAGTATTGTTTATCTTTTCCCTATTTTTAGGAGGTGTTCTTTTCTTATATATTGGTGTAAATAACGTCAATTACGTACAGGCAATCGAAAAGGCGGCAAATTATTTTTCAAGTCACAAATACAGAAAAGCGTATGATGAAATTGTTGGCATTGATGTTAAGGAAAAAGATAAAGAGTTAAAGGATCGTATTTATACAGTTATGTATGTAGAACGTCTTTATGAATCCTATGAGAACAATCTCCAACTGAAGAGAGAGGAAAAGGCATTGGATGCTCTTTTACGGGGGATAGATAAATATTACGAACATTATGATGAGGCAGGGGAACTTGGAATTACGAAAGATATGGATGATTCATTTGCCAAAATTCAGGAAACATTGTCAAAAAGATATGGTATTTCTGTGGAACAGGCTGTGGAATTGAATAAAATGGAAAATGACCAGTATGTTCAGGTGGTTAAGGGTTATACCCAGAACATAGTGAATACGGATGAGCAGTAATTTTATCTTACGAAGAAGAAAGACATAAGAATGGGAAGTGAGTAAATGATAGCAATACTGGATTATGATGCCGGGAATATTAAAAGTGTGGAAAAAGCAATCGAATATCTTGGGCAGGATGTCCGGATCACAAGAGACAGAGACGAAATTTTTGCCAGTGAGAAAGTAATATTACCCGGTGTGGGCAGTTTCGGTGACGCTATGGGTAAACTTAAGGAGTACAAGTTAGATCAGGTGATTTATGATGTGATTGATAATCAAATTCCGTTTCTGGGAATCTGTCTCGGGTTACAGCTTTTATATGAAAGCAGCGAGGAAACACCAGGTGTCACAGGTCTCGGACTCTTAAAAGGGACGATTCAAAAGATTCCGGATTCAAAGGGTCTTAAAATTCCGCATATGGGATGGAATTCTTTGGAGATAAAAAAAGATGCAGCGTTATTTAAGGGAATAAAAGAAAAACCTTATGTATATTTTGTTCACTCCTATTATCTGACGGCTGAAAATGAAGATGAGGTTGCTGCGACTACACATTATGCCGTTCCGATTCATGCCAGCATTGAAAAGGATAATATATTTGCATGCCAGTTCCATCCGGAAAAAAGCAGTACCGTGGGACTTAAGATACTTGAGAATTTTCTTTCTCTGAAATCTCCGCAAAAGGAGGGGTGTTAATATGCATACAAAGAGAATTATTCCATGTCTGGATGTGACAGGAGGACGGGTTGTAAAAGGCATTAATTTCGTTAATTTAAAGGATGCCGGTGATCCGGTAGAAGTTGCAAAGGCCTACGATGCGGCTGGAGCAGATGAACTGGTGTTTTTGGATATTACTGCTTCTTCCGATGCAAGAAATATTGTAATTGATATGGTACGAAGAGTAGCCGAAACCGTATTTATTCCGTTTACCGTGGGTGGAGGAATCCGGAGTGTGGAGGATTTTAAGGCTATCTTACGGGAAGGGGCGGATAAGATTTCCATTAACTCTTCGGCAATCAATACACCTAAACTGATCAGTGATGCGGCAGATAAGTTTGGGAGCCAGTGTGTAGTGGTGGCAATTGACGCCAAGCAAAGAGAAGATGGTTCCGGCTGGAATGTATTTAAGAATGGCGGAAGAATTGATGTCGGATTAGATGCCGTTGAATGGGCCATGAAGGCAGAAAAAATGGGAGCAGGAGAGATACTGCTTACCAGCATGGATTGTGATGGAACAAAAGCGGGATATGATATTGAACTTACAAAAACAATCAGTGAAAATGTTTCTATTCCCGTGATTGCTTCGGGCGGGGCAGGAAAGAAAGAACATTTTTATGATGCACTAACAAAGGGGAAAGCTGATGCAGCTTTAGCAGCATCTTTATTTCATTATAAAGAATTAGAGATTGTGGATTTAAAACAATATCTGCAAAAAAAAGATGTACCAGTCAGATTATAAGATGATAATATTAAAAGAAAATACAATTACGGTGGAAGATTATCTGAAGCTTCGGGCACAGGTGGGATGGAAAAAATTAGAGAGAAAGCAGGCCGAAACAGCATTGAAAAACAGCATTCATATTATTGGAGCTTATGACGGCAACAATTTAGTTGGAATGGGAAGGATTGTAGGGGATGGAGCGGTCGTCTGCTATATTCAGGATTTGATTGTCATTCCAAGCAGTCAGCGTATAGGGGTTGGTTCCACGGTATTAAATGCACTTATTCAATATGTGAATCATCTTCGTGCAGAGGACTCCCAGATGATGCTTTGTCTCATGTGTGCGAAAGGCAGAGAAAAATTTTATGAAAAACATGGTTTTTTTACCAGACCGACAGAGCATCTGGGACCTGGGATGATGCAGTATTTATAAAGTAGTTTAAAAAATGGAGTTGAAATTATGTTATATGAAAAAAGAAAAAATTTATCGAGAGGAATGTTTTCTGCTATTTGTATTATGGCGGTATTTTGTATATTTGCTGTGGGATGCGGTGAAAAAAAGGATAAAAATGG
>CAJUBR010000092.1 GCA_910584695.1 uncultured Lachnospiraceae bacterium | reverse complement strand
CTCCTTTTACAGCAATTTTAAACACAATGGGAGAAAAAGATTTCACGGATACGCCCTCGCCTTTCACAGACGATGGGGCTACCCCGTGAAAGGACTGGAATGCCCTGTTAAATGCAGTCGGGGAACGGTAGCCGTATTTCTCCGCAACATCAATAATCCGTTCATCCCCACCTTGCAAATCTACCGCCGCTAAAGACAATTTTCTTCTTCGGATATACTCTGCCAGAGTGATGCCCGCCATATAAGTAAACATCCTCTGATAGTGATAGGTGGAACAGCAGGCAATCCGCCCAAGCTGTTCATAGTCAATTTCACCTGTCAAATGTTCCTCAATATAATTCATGCTTTGGTTAAGTCTGTGGACCCATTCCATGAGATACCTCCTTATCCGTACATAATGTGCTTTGTTCATATGCATCTTTTATTATTATAAGGCTTATTCTTAAAATATTCCTCTCTATCCTTGCACAAAAAAGAGAGGCAGTTATTCAATAATTGATATTGGCTTTTCCGGCCTGGCTGCATAAGCCACCCCTGGTGTGAAACAGATTTTGCGCCAGCGTTTCCTCCCTAGAAATCTTCTTGGCCAAACTTATTCCCTTCTCATATTTTCGTCTCCCTTTACAATTAAGAACATCCCTTACAACATCTTCTTCATATAGCCACAGGTAAAAGGATTTTCTGCCGTAAATCCAAACTCGTCTGCCACTGTCATAAAACTTTTGCAGATAACTTTTACACAATCTGGTATCTCATTCCTCTTAATTTTGCAAATTATCAAATCACTCCCCAAATTCAGGCATTTCCGTAAATACTACTTTTTCACCATCTGCAATCCCGCCATATATCATATCTGTTTTGTATCCCACATTCAGATAATGTTCAATCACAAATTTTGACGTAAATGGCATTTCTAAAAATGCTAATTCTGATAAAGGAAACCATCTGCTGACACCTTCATTAGAAGAAATTTCTCCGCTGACACTATCTTTCAGATCCGCAAAAAAATAATAATTCTGACGCAGCTCCCCCTTGCTTCTCCGCAGTGTTACATAACGCAGATGCAGATTTTCTATGTCCTTCTCTGCAATACCTAGTTCCTCCTGCATTTCACGCAACACACACGCTCTGGCGTCATTTAATTCATACTCCTCGAAATGTCCGCCCGCAGAGCCTACCCAGACATCATTGACCACTCTGCCTCCCTGGCGGTAGAGCAACAACATTTTATTATCTCTTAATATGTATATAGATGTCATATTTCTCAATCTTCCGTCCATATCCTACTCCAGTCCATGTCAATTTACTTACAATGCTTTTTTGTCCAACACCTTTTCTCCTCAACTTCTCATACACCCATAGCTCTGTAACCACTAGCCTGTTAGGCCAATCTTCCGGACAAGTCTCAATTCAGGCAACCAATTCCTGTTTTCCTTCAATTTCTTCCACAATCCCCCATGCATAAGCCTTTTTGCCAATGTTCCTGATAAAACTTATCCGGGAAGTCATATTCCTCCGGATAATGAGAAATGAGTTCCATCAATTTTTCTTTTATCAACTCAATATGATAGATATGTCTCCCTTCACCAAACAAATCCTATTCTCCGTTGTCTGCCCTTCCTACAAACGGAAATTTCTACTCCAAAGCCAAAACATATTTATAGACATCTGAGATATTTTTGCCTATATACATACTATTATAACTTTCAAAATCATCCTTTGTAGTCGTTCCAGTTAGTACAGCAGCAAATTTAACTTTTGCATTTTCAGCCGTCCTGGCATCAACCAAACTGTCTCCGACATAAAGTACCTCTTCTTTCATTGCTCCTAAATTCTCAATAGCCCAAAGTAATCCTTCGGGATTAGGTTTCACTATTTTTACATCTTCAGCTCCAACAATAATATCAATCAACTCATTTGCATTAAATTTGTTTAATATCTGCTCAATTCTATAATGAAATTTTGTTGTAACAATAGCTGTCATATATCCTTTAGCTTTCAGCTTTTGCAAAACACCTTTTACTCCAGCATAAAGTTCGGTATTGGTGACCATAACGCTATCGGCTTTTTCCTTAAACAATGAGATAAATTGCTCTGCCTCATATAAATCATCATTTGATGTTAATGCAAAGTATGTCTCTGTTAAAGATAAACCTATTGTTTTTTTAATGTCTGCAATATTTGGAGTTGCATAGCCTAATTTTCCCAAAGCATAATTTATACTTAATGCAATACCATTTGTGGAATCTCCTAATGTATAATCAAAATCGAAAATGATTGCTTTTAACATAGAATATTGTCTCCTTGTATTTCCCGGCTATAGTGAATCAGTTATCAAAACAAAAGTATCTTCCGATAAGCTTCTCTTGCTTCTTTGAGTGGCGTAGAATCCGTTTTGCGGAGAAGATTGGATTTAAATTCAGCACTGAAATTTCTTTTTGTTCTGGACATAATCTTTCTTTTGTTGGCTATAGTATATCAGATTCATTAAGAAATGTCGCTTTCAGTGTATTAATTTATGAGACATTATACACGCATTTATTATAGCAGATCCCGACAATTTGGCAACCCATTTTTGACAAAAAAACGCTCATATCAATCGCTAGCAAATAATTATTTTTGGAGGGATAAAAATGGATAATCAGAAATCAATGGAAGTTTTTAGTAAAGCACCTGTCCCGCAGGCAGTATTCAAAAATGCTCTGCCCGCAATGGCGGCTATGCTCATGGTATTAGTTTACAACTTGGCTGACACGTTCTTTATCGGACAGACACATGACGCTTTACAGGTTGCGGCTGTTTCTCTTGCAACACCTGTATTCTTGATGTTTATGGCAGTTGGGACGGCTTTTGGTATCGGCGGCACTTCGGTCAAATCTCGTGCATTGGGAGAGGGAAAAAGTGAGTACGCAAGAAAAGTCTGCTCTTTCTGTATGTGGAGTTGTATCGTTGTTGGTGTTGTAATGGCTGCCCTGTTTCTGATTTTTATGAACCCTATCCTGTCACTGATCGGGGCAAGCTCTGAAACATGGAACTTGGCAAAAACCTATTTAAGCATTGTTGTATGCAGTGGTCCTTTCGTACTGATTTCAAACTTTCCATTGCCCTTGCCGCCATATTGTATATCAATACATTCAAGAAATTAAGCAGGGAACAGATTGCCGGACAGGCAGAAACAGACAGTTAAAAGAGGCTGTTATCCGATAAAAGGGAGGCGATACACACGGGAAAATGTGATTGATAAAATCATATCAGCAATCGCTGACTATATACAAATTGAACTTATACAAATTACACCCGTTTCCGTGTTATCTTTTCCGGGACTGGAAATAATTCAGAGAAGGCGGCAGGTACTTCAAGGCGGGGAGGAAGTAAAGCTTACCCGCCTTGAACAACACCCTTGTATTCCTTGCTTCCAATCCCGGCATTGTCCTTATAATGCCACCCCTGTCGCTGCCATAATATAGACATAAGAAACATCCTCTCCCAGATATTCCGATACAGCTTTCACACAAATGGGGAACACCGTGTCACTTCCATATGCACCAAATTCAATTTTCCGTATGCCATATAATATTGTATTGTGCTTGTTTTCATTTATATTAAAAGGAATGAGAAAGCCTTATATTTACTGGCTTAAAGATTCCGAGAGATTATTTAATGCAAGATGAGGGAAATTGTGTTAAAATATTAACTGTATCATTGTATATCTCAATTAGCAGAAAGGTGTGATGAGAATGAAAAAAATAATCTATTTGAAAATAAAAAAGAACAGGAGGGCAATTAACAATTAACCCTCCGCTAAAAATGGAGGTAAACTATGTATAGTGAAGATGAGATTATTTCAATGTGGTCTGCAGATATGTATGACATGGATGAAACAGACATAACAGATGTTAATTTTGCAACATCAATCATAGGACCGTTTTCAAAACGAATTTTGGATATTGCATGTGGAAGCGGACGCTATCTGGCACCTTTGGCGAAATCGGGGCACAGTGTTGTTGGTCTTGATTTTGATGAATTCATGTTAAACAAGATTGACGCAAAATTGGAATACAAAAATAATGTTGAATGGAGAAAATCAGATATTATTAAAGAAGAATGGGAAATTGGCTTTGATGTTGTTTTACTTGCTGCCAATATTCTCTTTAATATAGTTTCTGATATGGAGTATGAAAAAGCCCAGAAGCTCTTAATCGAAAAATCGGCAAATTCCCTGCTTCCTGATGGACATCTGTTGATTGACTATAGTTACACCCTATATCCTGAAAAATGGTATGATAATCCAGAGCCTAACCTTATTTGGGAAGGAACAGATTCTCATGGAAATACCGGAAAGATGATTTTACTTGATAGCAAATTTAATAAAACGAATAGTACATGCACTTTTGTTCGTCGGTATGAAATCATTTCTAAAAATGGAGATTCAATTGTACGAGATATTCCAACACAAAAACATTTTGCAACCCTTATACAAATTCAAGAATGGCTATTAGATTACGGCTTTACTATTGAAGGCACATGGGGTGATTATGAGAAAAATCCCATCAATGAGAATACCAACAGGGCAATAATATGGGCAAGGAGACTATGATCTAACCCGTATTTGTTTTTTATCTTTTCCATTCTAATGCAGGGACGCAGCCTTTCAATGTCTGTGTCCCTGTTTATTTATACCACGATTCGTAATATCCGGAATTATTAAAAGCATGCCTGTCATAATAAAAGTGTATTTTGAAGAAACTATGTATTTTGAAGAAAACTTATATAACAATCTGAACTTTCAGCAAAAGAGAACTCCCTGCAATGTGGTATTTTAATACATATCAAATATAAAAAATCTGCTATTCAAACTCGTCTCATCTATACGATTTTAAGATACTTTTATATCTATTTCGTGCTCTTTGATCCACCTATTTCGTATATTATTTCTATTATTTGAAAAAGTTTACTGCCAATCCCCAAACGATGATATTCTTTCTGACACCCAGAACACAGATTTCTACCGTATAATGACTGGTTTCTTTCATTACAATAAATCCTCTGGCAACACCATTCTCTACATCTGCAAAGAAAGGGAGTTACCTGCTTTTTTTTGCATAAGAGACTCTGCCTCTGGAATTGTCCCATACCATTTTGCAACTTCACATTTTCCTCTACGATTCCAAGATTCATCTGAGAGCATCCCATCTTTCTCGCCTCTGAGAAGGCATCCGTAGTATGTAAACATTAATCTCTGTTCCTGTTCCCATTGATAAACAAGGCGTTCCTCTGTTGTTGCAAATGCTGTAATCCCCGGTGCATTTTCTTTCGTAAATCCAAATTCGTCTGCCACTGTCATAAAACTTTTAAAAATGACTTCTACACATTCCGGTATCTCGCTTTTGTTAATTTCCCGAATCATCCAGCCGCTTCCTTTGTGCTAAAGACTGATTACAAAGCCATTAGTTTCTTTCTTGTATCCTTATCAAACTTCTCCAGTGCATACCGATATGCAACCCTAGGCATGACCGCATGATTTTTTACCAGATATTGCTCTACCGATAGCTGGTCTATCTGTGATAAGGATTTAAGCATCCAACCAGATCCTTTTAGCACAAGATCATGTTCGTCGCTCATCAGTCTATCAGATATGATAAATGGATCTATGCCATCATAATCATTATGAAGGATTGCCGGAATCAGAATAACCGCTGATGCCCTGCGAACCCAAAAACTTTTATCTTCCGTCCACTCTATTATATATGCAAATAGTGATTTATCCTGCCGCAGCAACTCTCCAAATGCATGCGTGCAAAAATCATCACAATCCCCCCATCCTCTAACATATTTTTTCAGCCAGCCATAAAATACCGAGTATGTTTCTTCGTTATAATTCCTTTTCATACGAAAAGCCCAATCAAACGCAATCACACCCAATTCCCAATTATGTTCCTCCAAAAATTCATCACATAGGGCAAAAACATTTTTGATATTCTTATCCGGAATTTCCCGGAAAAGCTGTGCCGACAATTTCCGGATATCCGCGGTTTTTATATGCTTTCCCTCAGGCACATGCTTCCATAAAGTTTCTATTTCCTGCTTTGCAGTTCTTAATAAATCATTCATGCTATATATCTCCACTTTCATTATAATTTCCTGTGATCTCAATCGTATTTCCATCTAAATCCTTCAATAAAAAATACTAGTATGGAGTCCCTGCATTTATGCAGCGTATCTCTGTCAAATCACTCCCCAGTCCCAATAACCGGATTCTCTCATATTCTTTTTTTAAATCATCGGTACAAATATTGATGACTACTTTTCCACAGTTTGAATTGTCCATGATTCTACCCACATCATCATACAGGCTGCAATATTCCTCTTGTTTTGTTACCTCGTCAGGATGCAGCTCATTAAATTTTCCATTTATCACTATGCGTTACAGAAATCATCCATGTCATATAAACCATTTGTCTGATTAATCGTCCACTTTGATACTTCAATTGCCCCATCAGTAAAAGGTTCTCTTGACGATGCTTGATGTTTAAATGTGACCACCTCGTCTTTGCAATTCGCAAAAATCACCTCATGTTCTCCAAAGATATTTCCTCCACGAATACTACAAATGCTTATTTTATCTACATTTATTGTATTAGTTACTTCTAAAAGAGCATTTTTTATCAGCAATGCGGTTCCGCTAGGCGCATCTTTCTTTTGATTATGATGATATTCCACTATTTGAATATCTGTATCTAAACTTATTTTTCTTGCATAAAATTTTACTGTTTCAATAAAATTATGTAATGCCACACTGAAATTCCCTGTCATGAAAATAGGAATATTGGTTGCAAGTAGATTAATCTTTTCTATATCTTCTATTGAAAATGCAGTTGTTGCTATGATAAGCGGCTTTTTCATTTTTTCATATTTAAAATAACTGCTGCTCATAAAAGTTTCTGCATTTGTACAATCAATATAGATATCGCAACCACTTGCTGCTTCAATGTCATCTATAATTGGCAAGTCGCTCTTGCCTCCAATAAGCTCAGATATAGTTTTCCCAACATGCTGGTTGCCCTTTCTGGCAATGGCATAACAAACATCAACATCCTTGCTTTTTAAAGCATTTTTCATAATGGCACTACCCAATTTACCAGTACACCCAACTACCGCAATTTTTATCATATATAAATTAACTTCCTTTCCGCATTGCTTCATTTGCGCAAATGCCGATTTATCACTCTCTACATCATTGAAATTATACCATACCGCAGCCATTAGCTGCAATCAAATTTTAAAAACAAAAAGAATCATCCTATTCGTAGATGCCAGTATCCAATTTCGCGATAACATATAAATAAATGGATCAGCCCGCAAATGGAGTTAGCTTTACGGCTGCTTGATGAAACATCTAAATTGGGTTATGTATAGATAACACAGGATAAGTTAATTGGATAAACCAAGAAAATCATTCAGTTTTCTTCTGCCTGTATTCATTTGGACTCATATGATAATGCTCCAGTGTTTCAGATTGAAACAACTGATAAGTATTTTTCATTTATTGTGAAGACAGAGTTTGAAAGTGCCTGTCGTTTTGACCAATGCGGCGTGGTCATGTATTTAGATAGCGATAACTGGTTTAAGGCATCTATAGAATATGAAGATGAAAAAATACAACGCTTGGGAAGTGTTGTCACGAATCATGGATATTCTGATTGGGCAACAACAGATATATCCTCTAATATTAAAAGTATGTGGTATCGCTTTTCGCGCAGAAACAGCGACTACTGCATTGAATGTAGCAAGGATGGCATAAATTTCAGACAGATGCGGATTTTCCATATGTGGGAGGGGGCAGAAAAAATTACATATGGAATATATGCCTGCAGCCCAACAGAAGGTTCATACAAGGCAACATTTTCAGATATGCAGATTATTGAATGCCAGTGGGAATCGGATGCGGATTGGCGTGACTAATAGAATACATAGAATTTTATGATAAAACAAAGAAGAACATTGGATGAACGAATCCAGAGTTGCACTACTAAAGAAGAAGAAATGTTAGAGAAACTGAAACAGTATCAGCGGACAACGCATCAAATTTTTCCGCAAGCGTAAAGGAATGACACAGAAACAACTTTGAGAACTGCTCGGCTTTAAGGGCATAACTTCTGATGTGCGTATGGCACAATACGAATCAGAGGCGAGAGTACCCAAGCAGGACCTTGTAAAAATGATGGCTGACATTCTCGGTGCTACACCAAAAGCACTTACTGTGCCGGACATAGACACCCACTTCGGACTGCTGCATACCCTCTTTGCACTGGAAGATATATATGGACTCAAAATCTCTGAAAAAGTGGGAGAAGTCTGTCTTTTCCTCGACCATGACATCACTCCTCTCCTGTCAGATGTTGACACCATGCTCCGGGCATGGCAGAAACAGTCTGCTATGTTGTAAAGCGGTGAAATCAGCCGGGAAGAATATGATGAATGGCGTTATACCTATCCAAAGCAGGAAACCTACCAACAGAAAATGAAACAGCGTAAGAAAAATGACCAAAGTAATGATAGAGGCTGTAAAAAATCTTGTGTCTATGGAAGTTAGACTTTTCTGATAAG
>CAJUBR010000091.1 GCA_910584695.1 uncultured Lachnospiraceae bacterium | reverse complement strand
GGCATCAAACTTCCAACGCAGCAGAGCTGCGGGGTATTTGACCCTCGCGGCATTCATCAAATAAGCATGCGGGCTTGTCTGCTTGACTCATTGCTCGCGGGAATAAAAATTGCTGCCACATTTACAATCCCGGATTCTCCGTATTTGTGACAGCTTATTCTATATTTTATAATGGTTTAAAATCTTCTGCACCATGTTTGCAGATTGGACATACAAAATCAGCCGGTAAAGAATCTCCTTCATAAATATATCCACATATCGTACAAATATATCCCTTTTTCTCTGATGGCTTTTTCGATGGCTTAATATTTGCATGATAGTAGGCATAGGTTGCAGAAGCATTCTCCGACAATACTGCACCCCCTGTCACATCAGCAAGGAACAAAGTGTGTGTTCCTAAATCAACTGTCTCGACCACCTTACCGGAAATATAGCCGTTACATTCATTGGTAAGATAAGCAATTCCATTCTCTGCTCTTTCAAAGTTTATTTGTACAAACTTATCGGTATCCCTTCCGCTTTGGAATCCAAACTGTTTAAATGTGTCAAAAGTAGCACTTTCATCTAAAATAGAAACATTAAACTCTCTTGTTTTTATGATCATATCATGTGTATAGTTATCTTTATTTACCGTGATAATCATGCGGTTCGGAGACGTTGTAACCTGAGATGCCGTATTGATAATACAACCATTATCCTTATCCCCGTCTTTGGCAGTCAATACAAAAAGTCCGTAGCTTAATTTATTCATTACTTTATGATCCATGGCTTATCTTCCTTTCCCTTCACGTCTTTATAGATTCATTTCGTATCCGTATTACCTTTCATCAATCGGTATATAAGGCTGTGATTTCTTAACCGCTTTATATGCAGGACGGATAATCTTACCCTGATTGATTAATTCTTCAATACGATGAGCACTCCAGCCCGCCATTCTTGCCACCGCAAACAATGGAGTAAATAATTCTGTAGGAAGCCCTAACATCTGATAAACAAATCCGGAATAAAAATCAACATTTGCACTAACACCTTTGTAAATCTTTCTTTCTTCTGCAATTACCTCCGGTGCCAGTTTTTCAACATTGGCATACAACTGATATTCTTTCTCATATCCCTTCTCAACGGAAAGCTTCTGTACAAAACCCTTAAACACCTTAGCTCTTGGATCTGAAATGGAATACACTGCATGCCCCATACCATAAATGAGACCTGCCTGGTCAAATGCCTCTTTGTTCAGAAGCTTTTTGAGATATCCTTTAATCTCCTCTTCATCATTCCAGTCTTTTACTTCCTCCTTCATCTCGTCAAACATTTTAGTTACTTTAATATTGGCTCCACCATGTTTTGGTCCCTTTAAAGAACCTAGCGATGCTGCCATAGAAGAATAGGTATCCGTTCCAGAGGATGTAACCACATGCGTTGTAAAGGTAGAATTATTACCCCCGCCATGCTCTGCATGCAGTACCAAAGCGAGATCTAAAATCCTTGCCTCTAATTCTGAGTATTTGCTGTCTGCCCTTAATACATACAGAAAATTTTCTGCTGTAGACAGGTCCGCCCGTGGTGTATGTATATATAAACTATTTCCGTCATGATAATGACTATATGCCTGATATCCATAAACCGACAGTAATGGCACTACCGAAATCAGCTGCAGACACTGTCTTAATACATTCGGTATCGATGTATCCTCCGCTTTATCATCATATGCATATAATGTCAGAATACTTCTTTGCAATGTATTCATCATATCCTTGCTTGGTGCTTTCAAAATAATGTCCCTTACAAAATCCGTGGGAAGCAGCATTCTGTAATCCGATAAAATCCGGGTTATTGTTTCCAGTTCCCCCTTGTCAGGCAATTTTCCAAATAAAAGCAGGTAAATTGTTTCCTCATATCCGAAACGCTTTTCTTTAATAAATCCTGCAACAATATCCTCTACATCTACTCCCTGATAATATAATTTACCCTCACATGGTATTAAATCGTTATCTTCTACGACATATGACTGAATCTTAGATACATCAGTAAGCCCGGCTAATACACCCTTACCATTAATGTCCCTAAGTCCCCTCTTTACCTCATACTTGGTATAAAGTTCTGTATCAATTCGAAGATTATCAAGACACAGGTCTGACAATCTTTTTATCTCATTTGAAACCTTTGAATAATCGTTAATCTTCTCTTCGTGGTTGTTCACGCAATCACCCTTTCTGCTATATGTCAATTATACTCCACGAAATAGTATACCATAAAATCCATTTATTCCCTAGCACTTTTTTTATTTTCATCAAAAATTAACAAAAAAAAGTAAAATGAGACTGTCACATTACAGTTAGATTCTTTGCTTTGCGATAGTCCCATTTTACCTTATACATCATACATTAATTTCTGCTGTCAGTCCGAGAAGATTACTATTTTTAACAAGAACCGGATTCACAACTTCCGTTATAAACTCTTCTGTCTGCTGTGGTGCACGTCCCACAAAATTCTTTGGTTCTAAGATATCCTCTATCATATCCTTCGTCATTCCGAAAGCAGGATCATTTGCAATTCGGTCTACCAAATCATTTTCCTTCCCTTCCTGCTTCACAACAGCTCCTGCTGCCATAGAATGTTCCCGAATCTTTTCATGTAATTCCTGACGGTTGCCTCCACGTTTTACCGCATCCATCATGATATTTTCCGTTGCCATAAATGGAATTTCCTTCATGAATCTCTGATAGATTACTTTGTCATAAACAACTAATCCATCCACCACGTTCAAATATAAATCTAAGATTCCATCCACTGCCAAAAACGCCTCCGGCACAGAAATTCTCTTATTTGCAGAATCATCCAAAGTTCTCTCAAACCACTGGGTTGCAGCTGTAATTGCAGGATTTAATGCATCCACCATTACATAATTTGCCAAAGAAGCAATTCTTTCCGAACGCATTGGATTCCTCTTATATGCCATTGCAGAGGAACCGATTTGGTTCTTCTCAAAGGGTTCTTCAATCTCTTTCAAATGCTGCAGCAAGCGGATGTCATTTGAGAATTTATGTGCACTCTGGGCAATACCGCTTAACACATTTAATACCCTGGAATCCACCTTGCGGGAATATGTCTGCCCGGATACCGGATAACACTCTTTAAATCCCATTTTCTCAGCAATCATACCATCAATTTTACGAATTGTTTCATGATCCCCATTAAATAACTCCAGAAAGCTTGCCTGCGTTCCGGTTGTCCCCTTTGATCCAAGCAGTTTCTGCTGGCTTAACATATACTCAAGGTCCGATAAATCCAGCATTAAATCCTCTAACCATAATGTTGCTCTTTTCCCAACGGTTGTAGGCTGAGCCGGCTGGAAGTGGGTAAATGCAAGGGTAGGCAGATCTTTATACTTCATTGCAAATTTGGAAAGTTCATTTATCACATTGAGCAGCTTCTTACGAACTAATTTCATTGCCTCTGTCATAATGATTACATCCGTGTTGTCTCCGACATAACAGCTTGTAGCACCTAAATGAATAATACCGGCAGCTCCCGGACACTGCTTACCATAAGCATATACATGACTCATCACATCATGCCGCACCAGCTTTTCTCTTTTTTTTGCCACATCATAATTAATATCATTTTGAAACGCCTTTAATTCCTCAATCTGCTCTAATGTAATAACCGGCTTTCCGTTTTCACTTAATCCTAACTCATATTCTGTTTCTGCCAATGCAATCCATAATTTTCTCCAAGTCTTAAACTTCATATCCGGCGAAAAAATATGCTGCATCTCCTTACTGGCATATCTTTCTGATAATGGACTTACATATTTTTGTTTCATAAATTCATCCTCCCGTATTTTATTTCCTAATTAGTATTTTATTTCAAATGCCTATAAAATTACAGCACACCAAAATGTTTAATTCCTGCGTTTATTATTACGAACAGTGGAGTCATGTTCCCCACGAATATCTTCTTTCGGTGGTTCCATCGGATAACTGCCGCTAAAGCAGCCATCGCAATACTGTCTTCCAGCAGTCAGTTCTTTAAGACGTTCCAGATTTAAATATCCCAGGGAATCTGCCCCCAGTATTTCACGAATCTCATCCACCGTTCTGTTATGTGCGATTAACTGTTCTTCACTCGGGATATCGGTTCCGAAATAACACGGATGTAAAAAAGGCGGTGAAGAAATCCGGACATGAACTTCTGCTGCCCCGGCCTCCTTTAGCATACTGACAATACGGTCAGAGGTAGTTCCTCTTACAATGGAATCATCAATCATAATCACACGTTTTCCCTTAACCGCATCCTTTAATACATTTAACTTGACCTGTACACTGGATTCCCTCTGGCTCTGTTTTGGTTTAATAAAAGTTCTGCCAACATAACTGTTTTTAACAAATGCCGTTCCATACGGAATTCCGGACTCCAAAGAATAACCGAGTGCCGCAGCATTTCCTGATTCCGGAACCCCGACAACCAGATCTGCCTCTACCGGAGAATCCTTTGCAAGGCATCTTCCGGCAATAATCCGGGATTCATATACACTCATCTTATCCACTACACTATCTGGTCTTGCAAAATAAATATATTCAAATACGCATCTTGCATGTTTTTCCTGACACATATCCTTATAAGATACAATTCCATTTTCCGGTGTAATCGTAACCATTTCCCCCGGCTCAACATCCCTGACAAATTCTGCACCAACTGTATCTAAGGCACAGCTTTCCGATGCCAAAACATAGGCATTATTTCTCTTTCCGATACAAAGGGGACGGAATCCAAAAGGATCTCTTGCACCAATCAGCTTACGGGGACTCATTACAATTAAAGAATACGAACCCTTTACCTTCTTTAGTGCACTAAGTACCGCCTCTTCTACATTCGGTGTTTTCACGCGCTGCCTTGCAATATGATAGGCAATCACCTCAGAATCAATTGTAGTCTGAAAAATAGCTCCGGACAACTCCAGTTCCCTCCTAAGCTCCGGTGCATTGACCAGATTCCCGTTATGGGCAAGTCCCAATGTCCCCTTCACGTAATTCAGTACTAACGGCTGTGCATTTTCCCTTGTTGAGGCACCGGCAGTAGAATAACGGACATGTCCCACACCGATATTTCCCTTTAAATGATCCAGATTTTCAGGTGTAAACACCTCATTGACCAGACCCATTCCCTTGGCAGACAGCACCTTTCCTTTTGGCCCCTCCGTATCGGAAACTGCAATTCCACAGCTTTCCTGCCCTCTATGCTGCAACGCAAACAAGCCATAATATATCGTAGGTGCCACGTCATTGCCGTCAAAATCATATATTCCAAATACACCACATTCCTCGTGCAATCCATCTTCCTCATATCCGTTATCAAATATTTCACTCATTTGAATCTCCCATTAATCATTAAAATGTCATAGCTTCCTTAGTTTAAATGTGTCTCTATATACCGAATACATGGTATCCTTT
Source organism: uncultured Lachnospiraceae bacterium (assembly GCA_910584695.1). Taxonomy (GTDB): domain Bacteria; phylum Bacillota; class Clostridia; order Lachnospirales; family Lachnospiraceae; genus CAG-590. The sequence goes on along the minus strand of CAJUBR010000091.1, from coordinate 3,529 downwards.
TTTTCAAAAACTGTCAATGGATTCCCATATTTTTATTTGTTATTTTTTTCTTTTTATGTTACAATAATTTATATTGCAAAGTTTTTAATTTTTATAAAATATATTCGGAGGACAGTTCTATGGAGGAAAAAAGACGCTATAAAAGATTACCGATCGACCTGACCCTTGAGGTTTCGGAAGTATTCAAGCAGGATCATGATATTATCGAAAATCTGGATGCACAAATTAATATATTTGACATTTCCAAAGCGGGAATTGGATTCACAACTTCCACTTTTATTCCGGAAGGATATTATTTTAACGCTACTATTATATTAAAAAATTCAAACCAAAAGATATTAACGGTTGTAAAAATTCTTTATCGAAGAGAGCTTGATAATGGTATGTACCGCTATGGCTGTGAATTCACGGGTCTTGCAGGTATCTTTGACTCTCTATTTTCTGATTACGAAAAATTTATCGAAGCATAACACATTTCCTTATATATAAAACTGCCGCACTACAGTAAAAGCCCTCAACAAGAAGTAGCAAAATATTTCTTAGTGTGGCAGTCTCTTTCTGATTCTCTCTCACTACTATAATTAATTGGAATAATCTAATTTCAAAGGATACCGATGGTATAATGCACTCATCTGAATCATATGGTCCATCCGTAACGCATAGGCTTTTGAAACGTTTCTCGGTTTTTCTATATTCAAATCCGCTTCTTTATCATACGAAAATGTATTGAGCCAGTCACATTTTCCAAAACCGATCATGGAATTTCCCGCACGGTTGTATCCTGCATCATACCCACATACATTATAAGCCCCTATATAACGAAGTGTATATTTTCCGGGTGCCAGATCCGGTGAAATATACGTTGTTAACTGATAGGTGCCTGTCGTCAAGCCTTTCTCATGATTCAGAAATATGGTTGCCGTTTCCCCTTCTGCATTCTGATACACAAGATAGATTGAACGAATTCCTGCCGGATCCTCTACTTTTACCTCATAGTGGGCAATTCCCGGTGACTTTTCTTTATCATCTAGCAACCGGATTCCGGTTATATTTGGTGCCTCAAAACAGCCTTTTTCAATTGCCTTTGTCGTCCCTCCAAAAACCTTTGCATGCTTCGCCTTTACTTTTGTCCCATCAGCTTTTTTCAATCCATAATAGGAAGCAATCCCATTGGCATCTGCTTTGACGAGCCTGTCAAGTCCTTCCTCTGACTGAAAAAATTCTTTATCTTTCTTGGAATCCAGATAACAATGCTCTATAATTACGGATGGCATTCCGCTATTATATGCATGCCTCAATACTCCATAATAATCATCAAAACTCCCGTCTGTCCGCCGTCCCCCCATCTGGGTCACTCTTGCAAAGGTTCCTGCATTCTCCAGCCCTATTGCCTCAAACTCCCCAAGTAAATGGTCCGCCAGTTTCTGCAGCTTTTCCCGGTAATTTTCCCCTGTACTGATATAGACAGATGCCCCCTGAGATTCGTGGGAATTACTTGCATTAAAATGAATACTGATCAAAATATCCGCATTTGCTGCACTCGCCCTGTCTGCCCTTTCAAATAATCCAACGGTTTCTTCCTTATCTCTTGTCAAAACAACCGTTACATTCGGATATTTCTCCAGTTCCTTCTTAACCTTCTGGGCAACCGTAAAATTAATATCCTGTTCCCTTATCCCATAATAGCAGGCTCCGTCCTCTTCTCCTCCATGTCCTGGATCCAGTGCAATCGTAAGATGAGGATTGGCTGTGTTTTGTGTGGCAAAGACCTCGTTTCCCATCATAACAAATATGAAAAAACCGACTATGAAAAAGAATAGAATTTTTTTCTTTCTATCATACATTTACATTCTTTCCTCCCAATATCATCCTGACTGATAACAATTTTTACTACTCTTACAGTATACCTGCACTACCGGCAGGAAGCAAACGTTTCCTTGTTATTTTTCCCTTTCTTTTTTTCTTATAGTATGGTACTATATTGGCATTGTTTTGTTTTTAAGAAATGGGGGATATCATTTATGAAAGAAAAAAACAGTTTTTCTAATAAACTTGGATTTATCCTTGCCGCTGCAGGCTCTGCTGTCGGTCTTGGAAACCTATGGCGCTTTCCATATCTTGCTGCCAAATACGGCGGCGGAAGTTTCCTGTTAATTTACTTAATTTTAGCTGTTACCTTTGGTTTTTCGTTGATGCTGACTGAAATTTCCATTGGCCGTAAAACCGGAAAAAGTGCTTTATATGCTTTTAAGGATTTAAACAAAAAATGGGGTTTTATCGGTATCATTGCCAGTGCAGTACCCATTATTATTTTACCATATTACTGTGTAATCGGCGGATGGGTAATCAAATATGCCTGGGTATATTTCACCGGTGCTGCCAAAAAAGCAGTTTCTGACGACTATTTTACCGGCTTTATTTCACAGACCGGAGAACCGATCTTATGGCTTGTAATCTTTATTTTGGCAACCACGATTGTAATCTTACTAGGAGTCAATAAAGGTATTGAAAATATCAGCAAGATTCTAATGCCGCTCCTTGTGGTTCTCTCCATTGTAATTGCAGCATTTGTGGTTACCAGACCCGGTGCATCAGAGGGTATCTTATATTACTTAAAACCAGAATTATCCAGATTAAACGGAAATGCTTTTTTAGCTGCTCTTGGGCAGTTATTCTATTCTATGTCGTTAGCTATAGGAATTATGATTACCTACGGTTCTTATCTTCCAAAAGAAGAAGATATTGAGAGCAGCGTCCGAAATATCGAAATCTTCGATACCGGTATTGCATTATTAGCAGGACTTATGATCGTCCCTTCCGTATTTGTATTTTCCGGTGGGGATCAGGCAGCTCTTCAAAAGGGACCTACCCTGATGTTCATTACACTTCCAAAAGTATTTGACAGTATGAAGGGTGGACACATAATCGGTGCTGTCTTCTTTATCCTTGTACTATTTGCAGCTCTTACCTCTGCAATTTCCCTGATGGAAACCGTTGTGTCTATTTTTGTAGATCGTTTTGGCAAAAGCCGTAAAGCAGTTACCATCCTTGTTACGATCTATACCATACTGATGGCACTGCCTTCTTCCATGGGATTTGGTCTTCTAAGTGGTATAAATATAAAAGGATTGAGTATTCTTGATATGTTTGATTTTATATCCAATAGTATTTTAATGCCAGTTGTGGCTTTCCTTACCTGTGTGTTTGTGGGATTTGTCATTAAACCAAAATCCATTATATCTGAAGTGTTAAGCTCCTCTGATCATTTTAAGAGCAACAGGTTTTATGTTTTCTTAATTAAATATGCTGCACCTATTCTTTTAATTCTTATTCTGATCAGTTCTATCCTGGATGCATTTGGAGTAAATCCACTATAACAATACCAGAGGCTGCTGCAATGGATTTTCTAACCCTCCATTGCAGCAGCCTCTTTTCATGAACACCGCAATTACAGATATCTGTCTTTTTATGCTGTTCTCTTACGCTTACTTGAAATGATCACTACCGTAACTGCAAAGATTACAAATGC
>CAJUBR010000090.1 GCA_910584695.1 uncultured Lachnospiraceae bacterium | reverse complement strand
CTCTTGAAATTCTTTTTGAATTTTCAGGGTTGTCTTGTTGTTTTGTCATCATTTACTTTTCATTGTCCTTTCGCTGCTTTGCTGTCTGTGTTCAGCACCGCAACGAAGACTATATTAGCATACGTATACTCCAATGTCAACAACTTTTTTCAACTTTTTTTGATTATTTTTTCAGATATAGGTAATTACCTCAGAAATATTTTTCACACCAACCAACTTCATACCTTCAATGTTTTTCAATCCATCACAATTAATCTGTGGCAAAATACAGGTTGTAAAGCCCATTTTTGCTGCCTCTTTTACCCTCTGTGCTGCCATTGTAACTCCCCGTACCTCTCCTGCAAGTCCGACTTCTCCAAATATAATCGTATGTGCATCCACCGAAATATTTTTAAAACTGGATACCAATGCTGCAATAATCCCTAAATCAATAGCAGGTTCACTCAAACGCATTCCTCCCGCCAAGTTCACATAAGCATCATTCCCTGCCAGCATCAGTCCGGCTCTTTTTTCCAAAACTGCCATTAAAAGATTTACCCGGTTATAATCAATACCAACAGATGTTCTTCGCGGCAAATTAAAATTTGACTGGCATACTAATGCCTGAATCTCTATTAAGATTGGTCTGGTCCCTTCGATGGAACAAACCACAACAGAACCGGATGCCTCAAGAGGTCTTCCGTTTAACATAACCTGAGAAGGATTTTCTACCTCGTATAGACCAGTATCTTTCATTTCAAAGACACCAATCTCATTCGTTGAGCCAAAACGATTTTTTACACCCCGTAAAATTCTGTAAAGTGCATTTTTTTCTCCTTCAAAGTACAATACCGTATCGACCATATGTTCCAGTGTTCTTGGTCCTGCCACAGTTCCCTCTTTTGTAACATGTCCAACTATAAAAACAGCAATTTCTAATTGTTTTGCAATCCGCATCAATCTTCCGGTAACTTCCCTTACCTGGGAAACACTTCCCGCACCACTGCCAATATCTTCCAAATACATTGTCTGAATAGAATCTATAATTACAACCTCTGGCATGACTTTTGTTATTGCACCCTCAATTGCATCTAAATTTGTTTCACAAAGCAACAGCATGTCTTTTGTAAAACCACCAAGACGTTCTGCCCTTAATTTAATCTGCTGCAGCGACTCTTCTCCGGAAGTATACAAGACTTTGTGTTCCTCTGTAATTAAATTTCTGCAAACCTGAAGCAGAAGTGTTGATTTTCCAATTCCCGGATCTCCCCCCACCAAAGTCAATGACCCCTTTACAATTCCACCACCTAATACTCTGTCCAGTTCTTTCATTCCGGTGCCAATCCGTGTATCCTCTGTAGAAGTTATGTCTAAAATATTAGTAGGCACTGCAGCTTCTGCTTTAGCAGAATGCTTACCAGCGCCTACTACTATCTTCTCTTCTACGAAGGTGTTCCAGCTTTTACAGCCTGGACACTGCCCCTGCCATTTTGCTGATTCATACCCACACTCTTGGCAAAAATACATCTGTTTTGTTTTTGCCATACTAATTTCCTTTCCTGTCACACTATATTACAAGTCTACTCTCGTTATAAAAACCTATTGCTTCTCAATCTTAATCTTTGAAACCTGTCCTGGATTCAATTCCACACTCAGGTTCAATTTACCGCCAAGATTTGTTTTAATTAAACCAGCACTATTGCCATCAATTACCGTAATATATTCCTGACCAGCTTCTAATTCTAATGTAATCTGGGAATCTTCCAGTCCTTCCACTTCAAACTCTACAATATCATCTGTAGCTTTAAATCCGTGTACAACGGTTCCCGGAACTGATTCATAAACAAAGGAACCATTTTTTTCCAATTTTGTAATTTCCTTAAATGTTTTTATCTTGTATTTATCACCCTTAAAATCAAAACCATCTAATTTGGTTTTAGAAGCTAAGTCATAATTTCCAAAGCTTATTCCACCATTTTCTTCCTTTATCAGTTCACCAACTACTGCCATTTTTTCATCCTCCTGTAATAATCTCTGCGTCGACATTATGAAATGAATAATCTTATCATTTTCCCCGCAGGACTCATAACAATTTTAGGGATTTGAACATTCCACCCTAATATATAATATAGTATACAATATATAGTGTTGTTTTTCCAGTAAATTTTTATTAAATTACCTTAAATTTAATACCGGATTTTAACACAGAAATTCTTACCTTATCCCCTGATGAAATCGTACCGGAAAGAATCTCTTCTGCCATCTTATCCTCAATCTCCGTCTGAATTGCTCTCCTAAGCGGTCTGGCCCCATACTTCTTATCATATCCTTTTTCAAAAATATAATTTTTAACAGCTTCCCCGTATCGGAGATCCACATCCATCTGCAATTTTACTCTGGCTACAAAACTGTGTAAAAGTAAATCAGCAATTTCTTTTATCTCCTCTTTGGTTAGTGCATGAAATACAATCATGTCATCAATACGGTTTAAAAACTCTGGTTTAAAAAGACGTTTTACCTCTTCCATTACTCCATTCTTCATGAATTCATGATCTTTTTCCTCCGAAGCATCACCGGAAAAACCTAACCGCTTCGGTTCCATAATTCTGGAAGCACCAGCATTACTGGTCATAATAATGATGGTATTCTTGAAATCGACCTTTCTTCCCTGAGCATCCGTTACATGTCCATCATCAAGGATTTGCAACAGTACATTAAAAATATCAATATGGGCTTTTTCAATCTCATCAAACAGAATAACGGAATAAGGATGGCGTCTTACCTGTTCACTTAACTGCCCTCCTTCTTCAAATCCGACATATCCCGGAGGCGAGCCTATCATCTTCGAAACACTGTGTTTTTCCATATATTCTGACATATCAACACGGATTAACGACTTTTCGTCACCAAATACTGCCTCTGCCAACGCTTTTGATAATTCTGTCTTACCTACACCGGTTGGTCCCAGAAAAAGAAAGGAACCAATTGGTCTTTTCGGGTCTTTCAGTCCTACCCTCCCTCTCTTAATTGCCTTCGCAACCGCTTCCACTGCTTCATTCTGACCAACCACACGCTTATGCAGAACCTTTTCTAAAAGAAGAAGCCTCTTTGATTCCTCTTCTTTCAGACGGCTGACCGGTATTTTAGTCCAATCTGAAACCACTTCCGCAACATCATTGTCATCCAATGTGAGCTTTTGAAGTGCCATATTGCTTTCATGGCGTTTTTTCAATTTATCAAATTTTTCCTCTAAAAGCTTTAAAGCCATCTTGGTTTCATGTGCAGATTCCAGATCATTTTCCATAAATGCCTGTTCCAATTCTGCATTTAATGCTTTCATTTCCTTATCCAACTGCTTCATCTGAGGTGTCACTTTGACTGCTGCCAGCTTCTTCTTGGCCGCTGCTTCATCCATTAAATCAATTGCTTTATCCGGTAAAAAACGGTCATTTAAATAACGTACCGACAGTTTAACACAGGCTGTAACCGCCTCATCACTAATGTTTAAACCGTGATGATATTCATAACAGGAACGAAGCCCCTTTAATATAGCCACCGTTTCTTCCTCTGTAGGTTCATGAACCGTAACCGGCTGAAATCTTCTTTCTAATGCCGCATCTTTTTCAATGTATTTACGATATTCCGCTGTAGTCGTCGCCCCAATCATCTGTATTTCTCCCCTGGAAAGAGCCGGCTTTAAAATATTAGAGGCATCAATTGCTCCTTCCGCACCGCCTGCACCGATAATCGTATGCAGTTCATCCACAAATAAAATAACATTTCCCACCTGTGTCACTTCATTTATCAGTTTTTTTATACGTTCTTCAAATTCTCCCCGATATTTGGAACCTGCTACCATACCGGATAAATCCAGTGAAAGAACACGTTTTCCTACAACAGTTTCCGGCACTTCCCCTGCAGTAATCATCTGTGCAAGTCCTTCCACGATAGCAGTCTTCCCAACCCCCGGCTCCCCCACAAGACAGGGATTATTTTTCATTCTGCGGCTTAAGATCTGCACCACTCTCTGCATTTCTCCTGCTCTGCCCACAACAGGATCTAATTTCCCCTCTTTTGCCAGTTTTGTAAGATCTCTTGAATACTGATCCAGCGTTGGGGTTGCAGATTTTCCTTTCTTTTCTTTTGCCTTTAAACTATTCAACTCATTTTTTGCAACAGCCGGTTCTAACCCCATCGCTGCCAGAATATCAGCATATAGCTTCGTAACCGTAATATTCATTGCAGTCAATAAACGAAACGCCACACTGTCCGGATGCTTGATAATTGCAATCAGTAAATGTTCTGTTCCAATCTGCTTTGCTTTAAAATGAACAGCCTCCTTTGCAGACAAATCCAAAATATCCTGACATCTTTTTGAAAATTCTGCTTTATTTGCCAGAAGGACATTTGTATGCTCCATCATAAGCTGGCTGGTCAGATTCTCCAGTCTCTCCTCATCCACACCATTTTGTATTAAAACAGCCGATGCCAGACCGTTTTTTTCTTTTACCAGTCCTAAAAGCAGATGTTCACTCCCTACATATTCCTGCATCATCTGTAGTGCAATCTTTTTTGCATATCGCAAAGCATTATTCGCACTCTTTGTATAATTCTGATTCATTACATTCTCCAATCTTGCGTTATATTTTCGCCTATTGCGAATAAATTTAACTGTTTACCTGTAAAGCCGAAAGCTGTCATTCATCTGGCATAAGCATAAACAGTAAAATTGACATAAAGGGACTGTAATATCATAATGTATATCACAGTCCCCCTCCTTTGTATATATCTATTGTTCGTCGATTGCTTTTCCGATATCGTTACGCATGTACTTATTTTCAAAATCAATCCATTTGACTGCCTCATAGGCATTAGCTCTCGCTTTTATCAAATCCTCTCCCTTGGCAGTTACACCAAGAACCCGGCCGCCATTCGTTACCACTTCCCCGTTTTGAAGTTTAGTACCTGCATGGAATACATAATAATCATCCTTGTCCTTAAACGTATCCAGTCCCTGAACCGGGAATCCCTTCTCATAAGAAACAGGATACCCGTCTGATGCTAATACGACACAAACCGCCGCATTATCTTCAAATTCCAGATGAATTGTATCAAGTTTTCCGTCAACACAAGCTTCCATAACATCTATAATATCATTTTTCATGCGAGGTAACACCACCTGTGCCTCCGGGTCTCCAAAACGTGCATTAAATTCCAGTACTTTTGTACCTTTTTCAGTAATCATTAAACCGGTAAACAATACACCGATAAACTCTCTTCCCTCTGCTTTCATAGCCGCCATCGTCTTTTGATAAATCTCTTTCTGACAAAAAGCATCGATCTCCTCTGTATAGAAAGGACTTGGAGAAAATGTTCCCATTCCACCAGTGTTTAATCCCTGATCTCCATCCTTTGCTCTTTTATGGTCCTGTGCAGAAGTCATTGTCTTTATGGTTGTTCCATCGCAAAATGCCAGAACAGACACTTCCCTTCCTGTCATATATTCCTCAATTACCATTCGGTTACCGGCATCACCAAAATGCTTGTCTAACATAATCTCCTTAACACCGGCTTTTGCCTCCTCTAAATTGTTACAGATCAATACTCCTTTGCCAAGTGCAAGACCGTCTGCCTTTAACACGATTGGAAAAGCCGCATGTTCCAAATAAGCAAGGGCGTCCTCTGCATTGTCAAAATTCTCATATTCGGCAGTAGGAATTCCATATTTTTTCATCAAATCCTTTGAAAATGCCTTAGAACCCTCAATAATTGCCGCATCTTTACGAGGACCAAACACTCTCAGCCCTTCCTTTTCAAATGCATCTACACAACCGGCAACTAAAGGATCATCCGGTCCAACAATTGTAAAATCAATCTCTTTCTCCTTTGCAAAGGATACTAATTTATCAAAGTCCATTACCGGAATGTCAACACATTCTGCCAGTTCAGAAATACCTGCATTTCCCGGTGCTGCATAAATCTTGGATACTCTTTTACTCTTTGCCACACAGGTTGTAATGGCATGTTCTCTGCCCCCGCTTCCAATAATTAAAACCTTCATGTTTATCCTCCTGTTATCTGCTTCTATTACTGTTTCCATCTCTATTTTCGGATTACTGTTTTTCCGTCTTCTACAACAACCTTATGATTGGCAATCATATTAATCGCTTCCGGTAACAAAATCCATTCCGCCTGTTCCATCACTCTTTGCTGCAATATTTTAGGAGTGTCCCCCTCTTCGACGGCAACCGCCTTTTGCAGCAAAATCGGACCGGTATCCGTGCCTTTATCCACAAAATGAACGGTAGCACCAGCTATTTTAACACCTCTTTTAAGTGCCGCCTCATGCACTTTTAACCCGTAAAATCCCGTTCCGCAAAATGCCGGAATTAAGGATGGATGGATATTAATAATGCGGTTTTCATACTTTTCAATCATGACAGGTGGAATCACCACAAGATACCCTGCAAGCACGATCAAATCCACGTTTAGCGAATCCACCGTTTCCACTAATGCTTTATTGAAGGCTTCTCTATTCTTATAATCCTTTGGTGATACGACAATATCCCGGATACCTGCTTTCTTTGCACGTTCCAATGCATATGCACCCTTATTATTGCTGATCACTGCAGCCAGTTTTGTGTTTGTAATTTTCCCGGATTCCACTGCATCTATAATAGCCTGTAAATTCGTGCCTCCACCCGATACCATCACTGCAACCTTCAGCATAGTGTTACTCCTTTACCGCCTGCTTCAACCGTTCCGACCAGATATGCATCTTCTCCCGCTGCCTTAAGTGCACAGATTGTTTTATCGACATCAGCGGAATCTACGGCAAGTATCATTCCAATACCCATATTATAAGTATTATACATCATTTCTTCTTCAATATTCCCCTTCTTTGCCATCAGCTTAAAAATAGCCGGCACTTCGTAGGAATCCTTGTTTATGACGGCACGCACACCCTCCGGCAGCATTCTGGGAATATTTTCATAGAAACCGCCACCAGTAATATGAGAACATCCCTTAATGGTAACTCCGGCTTCCTTTACACTGCGAAGTGCTTTTACATATATTCTGGTAGGAGCAAGTAATGCCTCTCCAAGTGTCTTTCCCAACTCGTCATAATAAGTATTAAGAGATTCCTTTGTCATGTCAAATATTTTACGGACTAGAGAAAAACCGTTACTATGGACACCGCTTGACGCAATACCAATTAACGCATCTCCTGGTTTTATATTCTGACCAGTAATCAAATCTTTCTGATCCACAATACCGACTGCAAAACCGGCTAAATCATATTCATCCTCTGGATAAAATCCCGGCATCTCTGCCGTTTCTCCTCCGATCAAGGCTGCATCAGACTGAGAACACCCCTCTGCCACACCGCTTACAATCGCAGCAATCTTTTCCGGATAATTTTTCCCGCATGCAATATAGTCTAAAAAGAATAATGGTTCACCACCTGCACAGGCAATATCATTTACACACATTGCCACACAGTCAATACCGATTGTATCATGCTGATCCATAATAAATGCAAGCTTAAGTTTTGTTCCCACTCCGTCAGTACCTGATACTAAAGTAGGATGCTCCATATTTTTAAACTTATCAAGAGAAAATGCTCCGGAAAAACCGCCAATATTTGTCAGCACCTCTTCCCTCATTGTCTTCTTAATATGCTCTTTCATAAGTTCTACTGACTTATAGCCCGCTTCAATATCAACTCCGGCATTCTTGTAATCCATTGTTCTTATCCTCCTGAAAAATATAATGACATTATGTATGAAAATGATTCTCCCATGGAAAATCTTATAAAACACCAATCTTTTCACATGTGCATACATAATGTCATTATAATCAAAATCCATATTTTTGTAAAGGACAACTTACTCCTTAAATGCCTCTAAAAACTCTTTAAAATCCCTTCTTGCTCCTTCGATAACACTGTCTTCTCTTGTATCCAGTGCCTTTTCAAACTCCCGCAGGGCATATTCAATCTGCATTCTGTCCTTTCCGATACTTTCTTCATAAAGACGTTCTCCTTTTAACAAAAGCAGCTTGTTTTCCTCTTTCTCCCTTGGATGAATCTTAAGGTAAGAAAGTGCCTCCATTCTTTCCTTAATCTCCTCTTCTGTCATATCCGTTGCATTCGTCTTTATGATCTGCTTCATGACCTCTCCGGTAGAGACCACTTTAATTTCAACCTCAAGAATCGAATTCACATCATACGTATACGTAACATCCACTGCCTCTTTACCAGCCTCTGCCTTCGGTACATGAATTCTGATTTCTCCCAGCAATACATTATTCGAAGCAAACCGGCTCTCACCCTGAAGCACCTTGCACCGGATTTGTGTCTGGTTGTCATTTACGGTATAAAGACGTTCTGTCCGGCTTGCAGGAATCGTTGTATTCCTCTCAATAATCGGACAGAAATGTCCGTCCTCAAAACGCCCGTTTTCCTTTTCCAAAACAACTTCTGTACCCAATGTAAACGGACATACATCCGTCAAAATAACCTCTTTAATACTATCTTTTCTTTCCTTCATGGCTCCCTGAACCGCTGCACCAAGGGCAACTGCTTCATCAGGATTAATGGATGTATCCGGCAGATTATGGAACAGTTTGCCGACGAATTTGCGGATAAAGGATAACTTTGTAGCACCACCCACTAATACCACTCTGTCAATATCTTTAAGACGTACATTGGCATCTGATAAACTTCTCTTGATGGGCTGTCTGATCTTGTCCAGTAAATCATCGCATTTTGCCTCATACTCATCAATTGACAAATTCATTTCATAACTCTTTTCACCTAGTTTACATAACATTTTTGAAATACGGTTATCACTAAATCCGATTTTGCAGCCTTCTGCCTGCTTTTTTATATGGCGGATTTCCTTCTCTGAAAGTGCATCCTTATCAATTTCCGGATTCTTATCAAAGAAAATCTGCTCGATTACTTTTGTAAAATCCTCTCCACCTAAAAAGTTATCTCCCGCTACCGCCCTCACTTCAATAATCGAATCAAACAATTCAAGAATCGATACATCAAAAGTACCTCCCCCTAAATCAAATACAAGAAATTTTCCATTCTCACGATTCTGGTATAATCCATAGGCAATTGCTGCCGCCGTCGGTTCACTGATGATACGTTCCACCTTAAGACCTGCCAGTTCGCCTGCCCGCTTGGTCGCTTTCCGTCTCTCATCATTAAAATATGCCGGAACGCTGATCACTGCTTCCGTCACCTCTTCGTTCAGATAACATTCTGCATCTTCCTTTAACGTCTTTAATACCAGAGCCGATAATTCCTCCGAGAGAAATTTTTTCCCTGAAAGTTCATATATTTTCTCACTTCCCATGCTTCTCTTGAAAACCGAAGCCGAACTTTCGGGATGAAGAAGCATACGCTCCTTTGCAGTCTCTCCTATATATACCTGTCCCTCTTCATCTACACTTACGATAGACGGAGTTAAATGCTTTCCTAAGCGATTCGGGATAATTTTAGGACCATCTTCCGTA
>CAJUBR010000089.1 GCA_910584695.1 uncultured Lachnospiraceae bacterium | reverse complement strand
CCATACAGTAAATAATCTGGTATCTACCCCTGCATCTGCAAAACGAGTCATACATGCAGCATCACTACTTGCATCAGCCGATGTAGTGGAATTTGAAGGTGTATATCTGCCTGCAAGATTTACATACTTATCAGCTATGTTTTTTGTAGGATCCAACTGATTAATATAATAAATACTATTTTTATGATCTCTTACAATACCGTCTCTCAGGATTGCGATATGATCAAATCTTTCCTTACTATCCGGATTTACATAATTTACATATTGTCGACCGTTACTTCCGTCGTAAGGATTCGCAGTATTATTATAAACCTGATTACCATCCGTTCCATCCTCATGGAAATATAACTGATTATCAAACTCCCAATTAGGGTAGCTTGTAGCTAAACTTCCGGCCATATCACAATATGCACCGTTAAAATAAGAATCCAATTCTACTGCAAGGCTATGAATACCAGGCGTTGGATTGTCGGCATCCTCTCGACCCATTCCTTGATAACCAATACCACTGCCGGCATCCATAGTCTGATGATTCGCATCTGTAGTCATCACAAATACAATTCCATCTCCACCTACTTCTCTGGCATATGTCTTATCATTAGGGTCGTTCTCATCATTAGTCTGCTTTACATTCACCACTGCTTCCGGCATTGAAAATGTGAATTTCACAGAAAATTCCCCGTCAGCATCCAATTGAAATCCTTTATTGACAAATGCTTCACCAGTACGAAAATCAGTGTAACTGTTATCTGCCTCATAATAAGAATCAGCACCGGAATCTGCTTTTGCTTTTACGCCCTTAATCAGGCGGATAACCGGTTTACTATCCTTTAGATACTCTGTATCCTCCACAATTCCAGGTTTTGCAGCTTCATCCCATGTTGTCCACTCTGTACCCAAACTTCCTGTACCCGTTTTAACTTTTCCTGCAAACTTCCATGATCCGGCACTAAAATCCACTCCCGTTCCTGCACCTTCTGCAAAATACACCTTGTCACCTTGTTCCCCTGCAGCCTCACTTACCGCCATATCTTTTCCAGTAAAACTGCCATAACCTGTAACACTTGCCGCACCTAATACGACTGCCAATGAAAAGGCTGCCAAACGCTTTGTCCTTCTTTTCATATCATACTTCCCCTTTCTTAATACCGAAGTGTGTCACTTATTGACACTTCTGATATACCGTATTTTTCTTACTAAAATATACAGTATATTATACATCATACTCTTATAGAAAAGCAATATAGAAATCTGTCTTCTTAATGTCAGTATTTCATTATTTATCGACAACTTTTTATGGTTTGAAAACCTATCATCTACCCTGTTAAGCTTCATATTTTCCCTATAAAATTGACTATGTAAAGTTCATTTATCGCAGCAAATCCCATATAGACATCTCATTTTTATGAACTTTTGAAATTCTTCGATATTCATGCAATGCATTTATTTAGACTTCCATATCCGAAAAATATTCTTTAATAAAATCATAACGCTTGACATTCTTATACTTTAAATTTACCTTACAATAAATACTGGGCTTTAACTTTGAGTTCTTTCGCTTTTCCTTTTCATAATCCTTATACTTACCTTCATTACAAATAATAAATCCAATATTGCCCTTTCTGCACTGCCCTCACAAATACACGCTATATATTTCCCCATATTCAAGTCCCTCCATTATTCCACACGCAACAGGACTTTTTTTAATGCCATATAAGCTTCATAGGCCGGCACAGTTCCTCCTAAATATCCACTATCATATACCTCGCTCTTTTTTACATCATTTCTTTTTAAAATATTAGATAATTTTTCTGCAAAAATCCCGTCCCTATTTTTAACAATATAAATTCCATCATTTCTATCAAATTCATCCAACAATTCGGAATAATGAGTCGAATATAGAAGAGTCGCACCATTTTTATTCATTTTTGAATCCATAAAAAATCGAATCAATGTAGCAACAATCTCTCTGTTAAAATGATTTTCTATCTCATCTATTATCAAATATCCCCCTTCAATAAATGCGAATACCGCACTCATAAATACACCTAATCCCTTTATTGTACCCGACGAAAGATAGTTTTCAAGTGTCATTGGATTATTCATTATCACCTCATCTTTTCCATAAAATTTCAATCGTATATCAACCCTTTTTTCTTCCATATTACATTTAAGATATTCTATACTTGGATCTAAAAATGTCAAAAGTTCTTTAGGAAATTGTCCTAAAACGTTTATCATATTGTGATCTGTCCACTCTAACATATCCCGTACGAAAAAACCTCTATTATTTTTTTTATTTGCTGCAACGATAATACTAACATCATTCATTAAATATTGCTCATTTTGATTCCTTTTTTCTTTCAAATCACAATCCTTAAAATCAAATATGCTCTTCTTGGTTTTTATCCTGCTAATATCCTTTGACCACAAATTTTCATCCAAAATAACAAATTTTTCGCTACCATCTATAGAATTCACTTCTTTTCCAATAAGTGTCTCTAATTTATTTACCGAAAAATCATCAAAAAAGTATGATGTAATCGTTACGGTCTGACCGTAATCCAAATCAGTCAAAATTTCTTTTGATTCAATATTATTTATAGCCTCGTTATTCAGCATTTTCATAGCAAAAGAAAGGACTTTTAATATTGTTGTCTTACCGGAAGCATTAATACCAACAAATGAAATTACCTTACTCACATATATTTTTGAAAAAACATTAGAAAGTCGCCTTTTATCATCATCATTAACCCTTTGTTGTGCCACAAAATCTATATCCAATGTATCATGAAAACGCGGCATACCTTCCAATGTCAACTTCAAAAGTTTCATAACATCCTCCATTTCTATTTACATCATTAACGTTTTTATATTTATATTATATCCGGTTTCAAGTCAAAATCAACATATATTTACGTTTTTTTTGATTTTATTTCAATATTTTAAACAGTATAGTTATATTTTCCAGACAATCATACCGGCAAACTATCTGCCACGCAAAGTGCCCCCCAGCCCACTAATGGCGATGGCACACTATCCTGAAATGGCAGTATCCTTGCCCCTTTCACCAGACTTGCCCTGATCTTTTCTCCATACAGGTAAGGATCATTTCCGTTTACAATCCCCCACTGCATTAATAAAGCCGCCGCTCCCGTTACAAAAGGTGCAGCAAAGGAGGTTCCGGAAAAAGTTCCGTATCCACCGCCTGCTTTACAGGTATTGATTTCTACTCCCGGTGCTGCTAAATCCGGTTTTCCGACTGCTACCTGCAAATTATATTCCGGCAGGGGACCCCGGCCCGAAAATGCAGCATACGTATCATTTCTTGAATCATAAGCTGCCACCGAAATGACGTACCTTGCAGTGGACGGAACAAGAAGCGTGTTAAAAATAACCGGTCTTACAAAAGAAACCTCTGATGATGTACTTCCCGCCACCGGCAGCCACATATTATAATCTCCTGCCGTAACCCGTTTGGGAACAAGACGGACTTTCCAGATTCCGGCAGTAATATAGTCTCCTGCCGGAATCCATGAAACATAGATTTCCTGCTGGGGATTATACGGTGTAGGCTCACTATAATATACTGAAAGAATATCCTGGGGAAGCCGGTAATTCTGCACTCTGGAATAGCTGCTTAACGGTCCGATTCTGGCACCGGCGGGTGACTCAATATAGATATCAAATTCATCCAGATAATGTTTCCATATCTGGAGATTAAAGGAACGCATGTAATCTGCCACATAAATTTCAATTGTTTCCTGGTTTCCTGAAAGGAGAGTTCCTGATGTGTGCCTTGATGTAGTCCCATCATTTCCGGTTCCTGTAGCAATCGAAATCCGATAAAGATTTGAAATGGTATTCATATACCGTTCCAACAAAGATTCACCGTTGTGTGCCCCATAATTATTACCAAAACTGATATTAATTGCCAAAGGTCTTCCCGCTGCAATTGCAAACCGCACGGAATAATCAATTGCCAGCATAAGCTGGGTTGTCCGTGGGAATCCCCTTTCCTCCGGGTTTCCCAGCTTTACTACTATAATTCCTGCCTCCGGTGCTACACCGATAATTCCACTATTTGAGGAAAATCCATTTCCAGCCATTATACCGAGTACTGCCGTTCCATGCCCGGTTGTATCAAATTCTCCCACAAGTTCCCTTCTTCTTTCCAGATTGTTTTCATTTTCCAGTGCCTCATTAATTTCTTCTTCACTATAAACACTCCCAATCGTAAATCCCTCTGGCGGATTTCCCGGTATTGTCTGATCCCACATTGTCACAATCCGGGTCGTACCGTCTGCATTTCGAAAATCCCTATGAAAAAAATCCACTCCGGAATCCAAACATGCCACCAAAGTTCCGGCTCCCGTCAGATTGTAGTCCGGCAGTCTGACACGGTTGACACATGAGCGAGAAATTCCTTCCATCTGCTCTAACAGCAGGCTTTTAGGTTTTTCAATATAATCAATCTGGGGATAATCCGACAATCTTCCAATAAGATATTGCGGTACTCTCATTACCGCATAGCCCCCTAACAGTTCTTCAACGGAAATATCCAGTTCCTCTTTTATTTGCGACAGACTGCCTGTATAACGGACGATCAGTTCCCACTCGTCAAATAATTCATTGTATCCCACATTCAGATCAAGGCTCTTTTTCCGCTCCTCCTCTGCAATCCCCAAAGCTATGCTAAGTTCCGGACTAATTTTACTTTCTGTCATAACAAAATCCCATACCTTATCTCTCATAAATAAGGTATGGGATTTTATTGAATATGATACATTCCTTTTCTATAAGGTTTACATAACTCATTGTTCACAAAATCCATAACTCTGCTGTAAACAGCGGTGTATTCGGTTTACCCAGCACGTTACTCACTGGAATAAATCCTTCAGCACTTCCTCTGCACTCATATCCTGATAACCATCCGGATCCGACAATACAATATTCTCTCCTGCTGTTTTCCAACGCATCTGCCCATAGTGGGAAAGATACGTACTTCCTCTATCCACCTTTGGATATTTCTTATACCATGCGGAATAATACTTTTTCATATATTTTTTTGCCAGCTTATAAGCTTTACTGTTTTTCTTTCCCGAGAGTGTTACTGTACCGCAAATCTGAACTCCGGAGGGCGAAGAATGTACCAGTACCACACTCCCATCGCTGCACTGACCAATTACAATCCACACATGTCCGCAGCATTTACAAGTGGAGCTCATAATATCTCCTGCCTGATAGTCCGTTACCTTCTTTGCCGGACGGTAAGTTCCAAAACCGAGTTTCGAAAAGGTCTTCGCCTGTTTTGATGCAGAATACACGTATCCTTTCCGATTCTTCTTTGTATTCATCACATTATACACACACCAGCCAACATAACCGGAACAGTCCAGACCGTTATGAATCTGATAACGATAATTCCTGTAGTTATAGGATTTCTTTTTTGTCTTTGCAAACTTCCTCCATGCCGGACTTAAACCGATCCGTTTTGCGTCCGGTCCCGCAGCCGTATCCTCCTTATTCCAGCCACCTCCCCATACGTACATGGTAGAACCTACCGGTGCAATCGCAGTCTTTAAAAAATTCTTTATCGTAGAACTCCCTTCCTCCGCCACTGTAGTCGAAACCTTCCGGCTGCTTTTTCCATAAGTTTTCTTACCTTTTTTTCCTGTCTTATAGGCACGGATATAATAATGATACTCTTTTCCCGGTTCTTTTTTCCCTAAGACACTCCGGCAGCTCTTTGTCTGCTTTATCATCTCATATCTGCCATCTTCTGCCGCTTCATATATCTGGTAACCAGAAGCCCCTTTCACCGGCTCCCAGGAAACGGCAATGTTATCCCCTACCGCAGTTGACATAACACCAACCGGTTTTTCCTTTGAAAATGCCGTTTTTGCAATACTGCTAATTGAAAACAAATTTACCATACTCCATATTATTCCGATACAGAATATAACATTCCATTTATCTACGACTCTTCTGTTCACTATTATCATCTTCCCTTTTATTGATCCAGTTTAATCCCTGACAACAAAGCACCAAACGGATTATTCGGTATCTCCTCACATTGATAATCAAACTCCTCAATGACATCGGTGACAATCTCTGAAGTATTAGTCTCTACATCACGGATACTTAAACTAATCTTGCCATCCTTTATTTCAAGCACCTTTACTTTTACCTTCTGTCCCACCGACAACACTTCAGAAGGTTTCTTAATCCGCTTCATGCAAATCTTGGAAATATGAACAAGACCGGTTAATCCGTTGTCCATCTGTACAAATGCACCATACGGCATAAGGGATTCCACAGTTCCTTCAAAAACAGAACCGGGCACGATCATCGCCATCTTTGCTCTGTCTTTTTCTGCTTCTCTCTCTTTTAAGACTATTTTTGCAGAAAGAACCAGTTTGCGGGCATCCTCATCCACCGTTATAATCTTTGTTTCCATCTGCCTGCCAACAAACTCCTCCGTATTTTCTACATAAGAAGATGATAAATGGGACGCCGGAATAAATGCACGAATTCCTTCCACATAAGCAACCACACCACTCTTCACGCTTTCTTTCACCTTAACAGTTATGATTTCTTCCTTTTCCATCCTCTCTTTTAAATGTTCCCAGACAGAGAGTTCATTCGCTTCTTTCAGAGAAAGTTCTACGTTACCAATCCCGTCATCTTTCTGTATCACAACAGCCTCTATACTGTCTCCGATCTTTAAGTCTTTCATTGCAGAAAAATCCGGATCCTCAGAAAGTTCGGATAACGGAATGACCCCCGGTGTATAATACCCAAGATCTAAAGTTACATTCTCATCATTGATATCCACGATCATTCCCTTTACCAACTCTCCTTCTTTGATCACCCGGAAAGAATTTGTAAGTTCCTCTTCAAAATCTGCCATTGTCTTATTTTCCATTCTATTTTACCTCTTTCTAATATAATGTCTGTATGTCGATGACTTTCTTCATTCTACCATATAAAACACTATTTTACCAGAACAAAAGAATGGAAGTATCTGCCCGGGACAATTACAAGTAAAAACTTTTCCATACAACTGTCACACCTTTTCTATCTTTGCATAATATAACAGTGTAAAGATTAATGGAGGAATTCCTTATGGGAGACTTATCAGCAACAGGCGGCTGCGGATGCGGCTTCGGCGGCAACGGCTGCTCTTGGATTATCATTCTTATCATCCTTTTCTCATGCTGCGGCAATGACAACGGCTGTGGCAACGGATTATTTGGTGGCAATGATGGATGTGGTTTCGGCGGAGGCAACTGCTCTTGCATCATCATCATCTTACTTCTTCTTTGCTGCTGCGGAAACGGCAACAACGGCTCTAACTGTGGCTGCGGCTGCTAATTCTGCTAACTCTTATACAGGGGGACTTCGGTCTCCCTGTTCTTCGTTTTTATCTTCTACATTGGCATATTAACATGCTTTTTCTTAGGAGGGACGTCAGGATGCATTTTAGATAAAGATATTAAATCCCTGTAAAGAACTTCCCTCGTTTTTTCCGGTTCTATTTCTCCGTCTACAAAATGACGTTCCAGAACAAGGTTACTATTCATATAATTCTTCTGATATTGTCTTAATTGTTCTTCCAGATAATCTTTTTTCTCAACACCTTCCAATTTTGATAGCTGATTATGGCAAATCACCGCCACAGCTCCTTCTGCCTTCATAACTGCCACTTCGGTATCCGGCCACACATAATGCCTGTCTGCCCCTAATTGTTTACATCCCATGAAAATATAAGGACCACCGTATGCCCGTCGCAGAATTACCGTCAAACGAATGGTGGTTGCCTGTGCGTAGGCATTTATCATTTTGGCTCCATGTCTGATTAGTCCCTTATACTCCTGCTCTGCCTCCATAACAAACCCAGTGGAATCAGCCAGAGTAATAACCGGTATATTATAACAGTCACAGTACTGTACCAGTCTGGCTGCTTTATCCGATGCATCACAATCAATGGAACCCTGTTTACATAATGTCTGATTTGCAACCATGCCTACCGTAATACCTCCAAGCCTGCCAAATCCCACTACGATATTTTGTGCAAATTCCTCCTGAACCTCTATAAAGCTATCACAATCAAGAATTGTCTGGATAACCGGTTTTACATCATACTCCTTTTTCCTGTCTTTGGGTAATAAGGTACCAATATCTCTGATATTCTTTTCCTGATACGAATTTTTCTGAAAAATCCTTTCTTTTTTACAGCATGGCGGCAGCAGTTCCA
This sequence comes from uncultured Lachnospiraceae bacterium, assembly GCA_910584695.1. Classification (GTDB taxonomy): domain Bacteria; phylum Bacillota; class Clostridia; order Lachnospirales; family Lachnospiraceae; genus CAG-590. The sequence continues at coordinate 1,706 of CAJUBR010000089.1, read as the reverse complement.
CCAGCTTCCTTACTTTCTGATAGCAGCTTTGCTCATCCTTCATACGAAAATGTGCAACTCCACTGACAGCGGAGTGAATCTTGGCACCGCCTAATTCCTCAATCAGATAATCCGTCCCCTGCACTTTATTGATTACCTTTGCCCCGGTTACAAACATATTACTGATAGAGTCAATGGTAAATACAAAATCCATCAATCCCGGGGAATATACCGCCCCGCCTGCACATGTCCCTGCAACAATTGCAATCTGCGGAATATAACCGGATGCCATCACATTCATATTAAATAATTCCCCACAGCCGGCAACGGCGGCAGCCCCTTCCTGAATCCGGGCTCCCCCGCCATCATAGATACCAATAATCGGCCTCCGGCTGGCAATCGCTTCTCTCAAAATGGCAATAATCTGCCTGCTGTGCTCGTATCCAAAGGTTCCTCCCATACAGGTGAAATCCTGCCCGTAAAAATAAACCTTCTGACCAAAAATATCACCATAGCCGGTAATCACACCGTCATATCCTGTATTCCGCTCCTCATGATCGGGATACCATTCCACAAAGCTTCCCCTGTCAAACAGCAGGGATATTCTCTCTGCAATATGCAGTTTATCCCGTTTATGCTGTTTTTCAACACTATAAGGGTTTATTTTCTCTAAATACATATCTCTTCTCCTTCGTTTTATTTCCGCGAGCAACGAGCCAAGTGGCTGCTTGCAGACATTTGGCGACTGCCGCGAGGGTCACATACCCCACTGCTCTGCAACGTTACAAGATTGATGCCCCGTTGTTTGCAGCGGAGTTATTGACTACCAATCCGGGAATGCTGCCGGTACTTTCTGTAGCACTAGTATGAATCCGTATACCTGCAATTCTACCGAAGATTTTACTCATAATATAGAAATGCACAAACATATCGGCAGTGTTTCATAACACTTTATGTTTGTGCATTCCATAACATGAAAACATATTCTCTAATTAAACAATCTGTTTATCTCTTAATACTGATTTTCCGGCTCCTTTGTTGGCATACATAATAAAATAAGCAGTACAATAGCACCAATACCACAGAGGCAAGAACCTACATAGCAGAGAAGAAATACCCACCATTGATATCCTGCATCTCTTAAACGGCGAATCTGTATTGCAAGTAACGGAATAAAAGATGCTAAAGCAAAAATCAGCAACACTCCCATTAAAATCACACCTATTATACTCGTTGCAGCCGCCTGTCCTGTAGTGATTGCTGTCATGCTCACACCGCCTGCTACTGCTGCAATTATGTACAAAACAGCATAAATCGCAAGGTAAATACCATAAGCACACCAGAACTCTGTTCTTGTAGAACGTCCAGAAAAATCTACATAACGCTTATACATGTCTACAAAATACTTCATTTTCATTTCCTCCTCTTTTCCTCATTGTTAATTAAAGCATTCGACATTATAATTATATCACATTTTAAAGATTAAACAACACAAAATTTTATTTCCCTTATCCTTTTATTTGTGATATAATGAAAAAAAATCATTTGCCTGCAAGGGTGATTTTCTGAATGCTGATCATGAACTTTGTTCATGATATAATGAATTGTACTGATGTACAAGCGGGTCATCATTTCCTTCGAAAATTGATGGCATATGATATAAAAAAACTATTTAGGCAATTGCGAAACTCTTTATTTTCAAAATCTAGTTGTGCAATATAGACAAT
>CAJUBR010000088.1 GCA_910584695.1 uncultured Lachnospiraceae bacterium | reverse complement strand
CATTCCATAACGTATAAAATATAAAATCCGCTCTTTATCAAATAGCGATGTTACAAAACGATTGCAGGGTGTAGTTACTTTTAAATTTTCTTTGAATTCTGTAGTATCTGATTCTCCTGAATTATATCCACAATCCTTTATCACTTCTTTTATTTTATCCATAGAAATTTCCCGATAAGAATACTCACTATTTTCACTTTCCGTGTCTTCCCGGAAAAAGGAAAAATTTGTGTTTTTTCCATTCGGTGTCGTATAAAAGGAACCGGCTTTTACATCTTCCACATCATCCGCCTCTTCATATTCCATATTATTGGAAAAAGCTACAATCTGAATAAAATTGAAAAACTTTCGATAGTCCGGATTTTGCAGCCGTTTATTAATCATGCGGTCAAACTCTTTCTGAATGCCTCCCTCATTATTTGGTTTTTTCACTTCTAAAAAAGCAAGAGGCATACCGTTAATTAAAATATTGCAATCCGGTCGGAAAGAACCTTCTTCCGTTCCTTCTATCACACAGTACGGCAGTTCATCCACGATTGCAAAATCATTATTTTCTATCTGTTCAAAATCTATCAACCTTACCTGGTCAAGTGGATTAATCAGCCAATTATAGAACTCTTTTCCAAAATCGTTATTCTTAATCATACTGTTTATTTCACTGAGTATCTGTTTTACTTCATCATAAGTAAAATCTCTTCCGTTTATTTTTTCTAATGACGGCTTAAAACGGTTGATAAATATTTTCGTATTAAAATCAATATCTGCCTCCCTTAAGGACTGATATTGATAACCCAATCTTAAAAACTGAATGGTTGCCGGTATTTTTACTCTTGTATCTTCATTAAACACTAACATATGGTTTTCCTCTCGCATTCGAAACAAATGCATACCTTTGTTTCTTTTAATATTTATCAATATATCTTTAATATGGTAATCCTTTTATATCCTATTAAAATTAAAAATCCACAAAAACTTTATTATTATCTTACCATATTCTTCCGCATTCATCAATTAAAAACAAAAATGCCACCTATTGTTAAGTGACGCTTTTCAAACTATTTGATTACGATTCTTCCCACTTTACGAATCGTTGTTTTACCCCTTTTATAGGATTCTTCACAAATAATATATTCTGCATTGCTGCTTAATAAATAATCAAATGAATAGTTATATAATACCATTACTCTGCAGTTATCTGTCATCCTATCCTGCGTTGGATTTCTCCTGTCAAATTGAACATACAACTTACAAATACTTCCATCTTCTAACTCTATGACACAGTAGTATTCATCCTTTTTAGGCGGCTCTTTTTTCCCGCCCTCCTCTTCTGAAAACCAATAGATAACTGCTTCTTTTGAATAGGTGAGCCAACCTATATTAAACTCATAAAGTTCGCTTTCTCTGGGATTTTTAAAGCCATCAAACGCATTTACTTTAACAAGAGAAAACAAAAAACCATAATCCGGATTCTCACAGCTTGAAGAATGCCCCGATGCTCCCTTACGTGCATATCCTTTTATTGACAGCAGATATTTCCCAGAAGGGACATCATATTTGAAACTCTTGTATGTTATGTCCCCATCCATATCCTGATATGAATTTTCATACCCACTAAAATCATTTGCATCAAAAGTGTAGAACATTCCGGTATCAGAAATACAAAGAGTATCCTTTATTTCAATGTTAAATCCATCATACTCCAATTTTTGCTCCCACTCATCATTAAAAGGTTCATCATAACCACTCAATTTAATTACATAACCTCCAGAATCGATCTGTACAATAGGAACCCAGATTCCTTCTTTCTGCGTGGTTAAATAAAGGTCTTTGTTTTTTTGAAATTTCTCTAGAATTTTTTTAGACCGGATTTTTTCTTTTTTTTAAAATTCCTGTAATATTTCCACTGAAAACAAACAGATCCCATAATTAAATGTACCTAGTATCTTATCCATATAAACCTTCTTTCCATCACCTTTATCTGGTAGCATATTTTTACTTTTTAATAGATTGTCCTGCATCTTTCAGTAATTTTTTTACATTTTTCTAATGATCATTACACTTCTTCTCCCAAAATTCATTATCTCTTAAAATTTCTTCATGATATTTTTCATATACAATCTTCAAGTTAAGCAGCTTTGCTGAATCATCTTCGATGTCAGATGTTCTTTCATCATCTGACATCGAAATAAAATAAGTAATCTCATCTGAATTCTCTCCGAAAACATTTGCTTCAATCACATGTTGAAAAGCAGATGTGACAGTCTCCAAAAATAAATCTTTGTGTTTTTCATACTCCTGCGAATCTGCTGCTTCTTTTTCAAATAGCAATTTGCTGATTTCTACCAACCCGCTATTCTTTCCATCGGAATATCCCCATTCATCCGGAATCCATTTGCTAAGATTAATAGAACCCTTTTTTATTTGTTCGATTTCCTCTTTAGAAAACCAGTCGGCATTTCCTTTTAGAAACCGGGCATCTTCCTTTTTCATATATTCATAAGTGTTGACTGCCAGAAATAGTGTGATACAATCACTGTCTGTCACCAATGCAGCAGAATATATTTTTTCTTTGCCAATTTTTTTCAAGATTTTTTTTACTTCTTTTTCCAGTGCCTGTTCTATTTTTTCCCCTATTTCTTCAAAAAATGATTTCATTTTTGTCCTCCTCCTTCTTTATTCTTATTTTTTATTATATCATATGTCACCAATTTTCAAAGAAAATTAATGACATATTTACACATCAGTACCATTCATTATATCATGAATAAAGTTCATGATCAGCATTCAGAAAAATTACCCTTGCAAGCAAGTGATTTTTCTTCATTATATCCTCATTCATTTCTTACTGCAACCCAAGCTCCACTGACCAGATAAAAACAAATTGTTTATTTCCGCAAGCAGTAACAATATTTTTATCATTTAGAAAATTTTCTAAATGTTCTTGACATCCTTACCCGCTCATGTTATATTTCATTTAGAAATATTTCTAAATGAATAAGCAGTTACGAAACTCCTATTTACCGGATTGTTTCGTAATCTCTGACAAAATGACAAAACGGAGGTGATACTTTGGCACTTTCTGATACCTTAAAAGCAATATCTGACCCGGTACGGCGGGAAATCTTAGAACTTTTAAAAAAAGAACGCAAATCTGCCGGTGAAATTGCTGAACAGTTCCAGTTAACCAATGCAACTGTTTCCTATCATTTATCACAGCTTAAAAAAGCAAATCTGGTAACGGAAACCCGTGAAAAGAAGTATATTTATTATGAACTTAATGTCACAGTCTTTGAAGAAGTTTTGACATGGATTTATGGATTAGGAGGAAAAAAGGATGAAAGATAAAATAAAAATCAGTATTTCAATTATAATCTGCCTGCTGCCTATGATTGCCGGCGCTATATTCTATAACCGGCTTCCGAACCAGATGCCAATTCATTTTGGTGTAAATGATGTGCCGGACAACTATGCACCAAAAGAAATCGCCCTGTTTGGAATTCCGCTGCTAATGGCAATTATACAATCCATTGTTATGATTACAACCTACCACTCCGCCAGCAAAAAGAAGATTAAGTTTCCTATTATTTTTCATCTTTTAGAATGGCTGATACCAGTTATTACAGTACTTTGTTATGGGTTAATGCTTTCTTTTTCACTGGGCTATATAGTATCCATTGGGAAAATTGTATGTCTGGTAATCGGTATGCTATTCGTCGTCATTGGAAATTATACACCGAAAATGAGCTACGAGGCAGGAAAACAGTTCTTCCATCCAAGCCCCGCCACCGAAGAGGATTTCCGTAAAATGAGCCGGCTGATGGGATATGGCTTTATTGGATGCGGCATGATACTAATCCTGTCGGGAATCTTATTTTAAACTGAATCCTTTCCAGGAAAACGTAATGTTTTTCTGGAAAGGAACACAATCCACAAAAATCAAAGGACTGAATAATAATCTTGCTGCATATACGACAGATGCTTATCAAGACTATACCAGAATTGTCTATCAGATTTTTCTACATATCTAATCTTTGTCATCGTATACTCCCTCCGCATCCTTTGGCAGATTCTTTACATGCCTTAAAAACGCTGTTGCTACTTTTGCTTCGTCAAAATCATAGACATATTCTAATCCTTTTGCTACATACCGGGCTGTGGAATCAAACAAATCACACATACAAAGAACAGCCCTCCACGCATCCTCCACAGTTCCATCAAAATAGGTATGAAGGTAATCCTGATATTCCTCTTTGCTAAGCCATTTATATAGATACTTTGCTGACTTTCCCACGCTTACTGTAAAATTTGTCTTTATACCTACCTTCCACGCAAGCATCTTCTCTAACTGCTTGCGGACAACAAAATTTGCCATATCCTGAACATAGGGGATTTCTTCACGCCACAGACCTTTAGCAAGATTGTTGCTGCACCACCAGAATTCATTTGCACAGGCTCTAAACTGTGCCTCGGTTGGTTTCTTTACATAATAATCCGCATCTGTGGATTCCAGTATCCTTGGCAAAACATTTTCCTTATCCAGCAAAATTCTACAAAGCCTGTCATCACCAATATGCTCTCTGGCATGAGTAACGGATTCCACATGAAGATCAACTCTGTTACCGTCATCAAACTGCATTAACCATCCATAAAAATTCTCTTTATCGCTCTGATAATCCGGGTGTTCATCCGGATACTGCATATATAAAATATTTCCAAATTGACAAATCCAGTCCTTATCCTCTATGAAAGACCTTGTTTCCATGACTACAAACACGATGTCATAATCCTGAAAAATATCCTTCGGTGCATTTACATTTGTCCTTGAGCCATTTAGATAGACTGCTAAAATCCTGTCATCTCCATTTGCAATATCTAAAAACAGCTTGTACATGGTCTCTTCACTCCGCATAAATCATCTCCTATTATTTTTTCTACTCTCTATAAAATATCCGTTTACCCTGGGCTCTACCTTATGCTCCATAAATACCCGTATACTTTCCGGCAATTTGTTGGTTAAATCAATGGTATTTCCTGCAATGACGGCTTCCCCGAAAAGCACCTGTTCCACAATTGCCCGCATGTTCGGATACTCCTGACATTCTATTCCGATACGGTCTCCCAGCAAAAAGAATTTAATCAGTCGGCTGAAGCCGGCCGAAAGAAATATGATATCCAAAATAAACACTGAATTTCCATCTTCATCCTTTGCCATATATGCCTTTACTGCAATCTCCTTCTCATCCTGTCCAATTGTGATAACCTGATTCATATATTCCCCGTAACCGGCTTTTATTATCAAATGCTCCCTTTTCACATCTTCTTTTTTACCTTGCTCTTTGTAAAAACAAAGCTTTAAATTATCCTCCTGTTTCTTAAAGGCAATATCTGTCACAACAAAAGGCGGGCACTGGTACATTCCCTGAAGCATATAAGGAAACAGTTTAATGGAAGCCTGATCGATATGGAGTCTCTTTCTTTCAAAAAGGGATAACAAATTCCGCACCTTTTCTGCTTGTACTGCCTTGTTTTTCTCCTGCTTCATAGAATACAGAAAAAATGGCATTTCTCTGGAAACCTTTGGCAGTTTCCAGCCGTTACAGAATGCCCGAAATTCCTGCATCAGTTTATGATAAGAAAGCTTTTCCTTCACTGTATAATCTGGTCTGTAAAACCTGTAATCTGTCATACATTCCACGATATTCCTTACCAATATGGAATCCGGAAACATTTTATCACTGTGGGCGTTTGTTGCCACTATCAGACCGTTTTTCTCATCAATAATCACATGCTGTCCATACATACCGCTTAACATATAAAGTCCCTTTGGCAGATGCCAGAGCTGATATCCATATCCCACAGCAAAAGCATCTGCATCCTGGGATACCTTTTCCTCCTTCATCCTGCGAATATACGAAGGAGAAATAAGCTGTTTCCTGAGGAATGCACCATCATTTGCAAGAAACATACCGATCTTTAGCATTCCTTCCAAAGAAATATGAAGCCCCCAGCCTCCCCGTTCTATTCCCATGGGGCACAATTCCCATTTGATATGATTGATTCCAAGCGGAGCGAAAAAACGTTTTTTCATGTATTCCATAACGCTTTTCCCTGTCACCCTGGTAAGGATTGCCGCCAGCATATAGGTATTCATACTGTTATAAATAAATTTTGTTCCCGGCTCACACTGACAGTCTGTAAGAAGAAATGCCTTTACCCAGTCTGTTTCCACAACTGTAGTAGTTTCGTTACACTTTGTACCGGAAGTCATCGTAAGCAGATGTTTTACTGTCATCTGTTTTACATATTTGGGCGTCATCATCGTGTCATATTCCGGAAAAAAAGATAAGACACTGTCTTCTTCCTTTAACAGACCTTCTGAAACAGCAAACATGATACCGATGGTGGTCACCGTTTTACAGGTAGAATTGGTAATATGGGGGAACTTCCTGCTGTAAGGCGGGCGGTAACCAGCAAACAAAAGGTTTTCACCTCTTGCAACGGCAAAACCGTCAAGAGCACAAAGCCTGTCAGAAGCAAGCTTTCGAAGTAACTCTGATAATTCCCCTGCATTTATGCCAAGTGCTGCCGTATCCTTTTTTTCTAATGGAATCTCTTGGATATCTTCTATTTCATGAAACTCCAGCTTCGGACATTCTGACAAATCGGAATCCTGAAAATTACCTAAAAGCTTTGATATATGATTCAATCCATAAAATTGTCTCGGTATATTCATTTCAAAACTCCTCTCAAATTGGTAACCAAATTTTCATAATCTGCTTTACACTATTAAAAATCAAGTGACTGCATATAAATTTTCTGAAATCCTTCAAGGTCTGCCAGTTCCAGACTTCTGGTACGCCCTTTGATTGCCTCATATTCGGAAAGGATAATTTCACTCTCCCCACTATTTGCAGACACCAGTTTTTTTGCCCCTTCCAATGAAGTATTGCCGCTGATCGTTATTTTGTTCCGAAACTCCTCCGGCAGCATCTTTACGGTGAATGCATCCCGGATATCCATATAAAATCCAAGACCGCCGCTGATATAAATATTTGCAATGCAGTCCGCAGTTATCCCGGCTTCTCTTAACAGACACTGTATTCCTGCATAGATGGCACCTTTTGCAAGCTGGAAGTTCCTTATATTCTCCTGGGAAATGACAAATCCTTTATCTATTGTAATCCCTTTTTCAAAATATGGTCCGGCAATTTTTCCTGTTTTATCCACCAGACGTCTTTTCACACAGTTTGCAATCGCTTTTATACTCTCACTGCCATAGACCGCTCCTTTTACCGCAGAGTCAAATACCGGACCGCAAGCGGTTGCCGTAGCTATACCGCAGTCCTTATTTAGCAATAGGATTTCTCCGTTCGTACCCAGATCCACTAGCAGGTCATATGTTTCCTTTCTCCCTATTCCTAAGACCTCAGCACCGGTTAAAATATCGGCACCGACAAAAGCAGAAAAACCCGGAGGATAAATCATTTTTACCCCATTTTTATCAATTTCATCGTAATCTGTGCTGACCGGCATAAATGGAGACCGGGAGAGACCTTCCACAGAAAATCCCCGTAAGATATGGAGCATCGTTGTATTTCCACTGTATACGATTTTTTCTATATGGGAATATGCTGTTCCAAGCTTTTCGGTAAGTTTTTCCTTCAGTGCTCTTTCTACAATTTGTCCCAGCATCAAAAGATTTTGCTCATCCTCCATACAGAACCGGATTCTGGAAATTACATCTGCACCATAGGCATATTGCGGGTTGGTAAAAGAAAATGCAGTGATTTCTTCTCTTTTTTCTAAATCCATGCAGTTTACCACAATAGTCGTGGAACCCAGATCAACTGCCACACCTATATTTTTTATATCTTTTGCCGTTTTTTTATCAGCCTGTCGGTCTGTCTCTTCTCCTATATCCATGATGCTGCTCTTTAATGAAGCATCGTTATATGCATCTGCTGTCTTATGATTCCCAATATCCTGCCATAAATCCCCCGTATATACAATAATATCATCCTGTATCATATATTGACAGGCAAGAACCGTTGTTTCTATACCGTCCGAACCATGATTGATATTACTGCCATCTGCCTCCCCAGCAATCCTGTCCGCCTTTTTGGAGGTTTCACGAAGAGGTTTTACCCTGACAAAACATTTCCTGCAAATCCCTTTTCCGCCGCAATGACCAAGGAAAGTGAATCCACTATCCGTTAATACCTGATAAATAGATTCACCCTCCATACATTCCACTATGAACTTGTCGTTAATAGATACTTTTCGGTTTCTTTTCAATTGGTCTGTATCCCTTCTCTGATAAAACATGAATAATCTGTTCCTTATGTTCAGGACCAAATGCTTCAATCGTGATAATCAGCTCCACTGCGGCATTCCGGTTTAAGCTGACAAACTGGTTATGCTCTAATTTGATGATATTTCCCTGCATTTCCGCAATAATGGAACTGACATTCATAAGCTCTCCCGGCTTATCCGGCAGCAATACGGAAACATCAAAGATTCGGCTTCTGGCAATCAGACCATGCTGAACTACGGATGCAAAAGTAATCACATCCATATTACCGCCGCTTAAGATGCTGACCACTTTTTTATCTTTAAATGGCAGCTTTTTCACTGCGGCAACCGTCAGCAGACCTGAATTTTCCACTAACATTTTATGATTTTCTAACATATCCAAAAATGCGACAATCAGTTCGCTGTCATCCACTGCTATGATCTCGTCAATATTTTCCTGAATATAAGGGAAAATATTGCTTCCCGGTGTTTTTACTGCCGTACCGTCTGCAATGGTATCCACAGTCGGCAGCGTCGTAACCTTTCCGTTTTTAAGAGACTCCTTCATGCAGGCAGCACCGGCAGGTTCTACACCAATCACCTTAATATTCGGATTTAACAGCTTTGCAAGAGTAGACACCCCGGTTGCCAATCCGCCGCCCCCAATGGGTACTAAAATATAATCTACTGTAGGTAATTCCTTAATGATCTCCATTGCAATCGAGCCTTGTCCACAGGCAACATCTAAATCATCAAATGGATGAATAAAGGTAAGTCCCTTATCTTCTGCAATCTCTAATGCATATTGGCAAGACTCATCATAGACATCTCCATAAAGAATGACCTCTGCACCATAGGATTTGGTACGGTTTACTTTAATCAGCGGCGTTGTGGTTGGCATGACGATCGTAGCCTTAACCCCATACGCTTTCGCTGCAAATGCCACCCCTTGTGCATGGTTTCCGGCAGAAGCTGTAATCAGTCCTTTGCTTCTTTCCTCATCATTTAAAGTGGAAATCTTATAGTAAGCTCCACGGATTTTGTAAGCACCTGTCACCTGAAGATTTTCCGGCTTCAGATACACCTTATTGCCACTCTGCTCGCTAAAAAAGTCACTGTAAATCAATTTTGTCTGATTTACTACCTTTTGCACTGTGTTATATGCCTCTTCAAATTTTTCCATTGTCAACATCTGCTTTTCCTCCTTTTTGATTGGTACTTACCTATCAAATAACTTTTATCTGATTTATCTGCCTTATAAATACAGGCAACCAACTCATGCAAACTTTACTTAATCCTCTTCATCCGATATGAGAATCTCGATTTCCGATCTGGTATCCATATCTGCAAATAACGCATTTACATAGGATTCTGGATTAAATTTCTGTAAATCATTAATCTGCTCACCAACACCGATATATTTCACCGGAACATTCAATTCTGACTGAATGGCAATGGCAATCCCCCCCTTAGCGGTTCCATCAAGCTTTGTCAAAATGATACCATCAATCTGGGTAACGGTAGAAAACTGCCTTGCCTGTTCTAAAGCATTCTGCCCTGTGGAACCATCCAGTACAATTAACGTTTCCAGATGTGCCTCACTGTATTCCTTTTCAATGATCCGTTTCATCTTGGCAAGCTCATCCATCAGGTTTTTCTTGTTGTGAAGCCTTCCTGCCGTATCTACAAGAAGGATATCCACATCCCTTGCAGCGGCTGCTTTTACTGCATCAT
>CAJUBR010000087.1 GCA_910584695.1 uncultured Lachnospiraceae bacterium | reverse complement strand
GGTTTTGGAACCAGAAGAAGAGGAAGAGCCGGAACCGGTTTTGGAACCAGAAGAAGAGGAAGAACCGGAACCGGTTTTGGAACCAGAAGAAGAGGAAGAGCTGAAAACGGTTTTGGAACCGGAAGAAGAGGAAGAACCGGAACCGGTATTGGAATCGGGGAAAGAGGAAGAACCGGAACCAGATTTGGAATCCGAGGAAGAAGCAGAAATGACTACGGAACTGGAAACAGTTGCAGAACCGGAAGAATTGGAAGAAAAGGAAGGCATTGTAGTTGCGGATCAGGAATCACAGATGGATATAGAATTAGAACATATGGTAAACCGGGAAAATACTTTAAAAAATAATATAAAACAAGAGGAGAATAATATGAACGAAGAAAAAGATGTTATTTCAATGAATCCAGAAGAAGCAGTAAAGGAAGAAAAACAAGAAAAAAAAGAAGTGGAAAGAAAATTTAACGTTGATGAAGCAGATACAGAGACAACTTATCTTACAAAAGGAACTAAAATTACAGGCGATTTAGAAACGGATGGTTCTATTGATGTGATAGGAGTGGTAGAAGGTAATATTACCTGTCAGGGAAAAGTAGTAGTAGGCGGAGCTGTAAACGGGAATATAACAGCAGGAGAAGTATATGCTAACAGTGCAAAGATTCACGGTGATATCAAATCCTACGGAAGTGTTAAAGTTGGTGTTGGTTCTGTGATTGTCGGAAGTATCACAGGAGAATCTGCAGTGATAGCAGGTGCGGTAAACGGAGAGATTGATGTACAGGGTCCTGTAATCGTAGATTCCACCGCAGTTATTATGGGTAATATTAAATCCCGTTCCGTACAGATTAATAATGGTGCAGTCATTGAAGGATTTTGTTCTCAAAGCTATTCGGATGTTGATGTTAAGAGCTATTTTGCATAATCATATTTTGGATAGGGAATATATCAATTATAGGAGAACTTTATGAAGACTGATCGTATTTTATTAAAGCTAAGTGGAGAAGCTTTAGCAGGAGATAAACATCAAGGATTTGACGAAAAAACAGTGTTAGATGTTGCAAGACAAGTAAAGAGTGTTGTGGATGCCGGAAAACAGGTTGCAATTGTGATTGGTGGAGGCAACTTTTGGCGGGGAAGAACTTCTGAAAACATGGACCGTGTGAAGGCGGACCAGATTGGAATGCTGGCAACGGTAATGAACTGTATTTATGCAGCGGATATGTTTCGGGTAGCGGGTCTTAAAACAAGAATTATGACACCATTTATTTGTGCAAATGTTACGGAGTTATTTAATCGGGATACTGCTGTGGAGGCTTTAGAAAATTCAGAGGTGGTATTTTTTGCAGGTGGAATTGGTCATCCGTATTTTTCGACAGATATGGCAACGGTTTTGATGGCAATTGAAATTTCTGCTGATGTTATTCTCTCGGGAAAAGCTATTGATGGAGTGTATGACAGCGATCCGAAGATGAATCCGAATGCAAGAAAATATGACATGATGAATATGAAAGAGATTGTGGAGAACAAATTAGGCGTGATTGACCTTGCTTCAGCAGTACTGGCGATGGAAAACCATATGCCAATGATGCTTTTTGGCTTAAATGAAGAGGATAGTATTATTAAGGCAATGACAGGAAAATTTAGTGGTACGTATATAAATGCTTAGTGTGTCAAAAGTATTACGGTACAAATTTCGTACCAGTTGAAGTGTGTTTATCTGCCCTTTCATTAAGAGAGTTGTTTGATGCTTTGCTGTCTGCAGCGGTTTTTTGGACTAAATAGGCGGAGAAAAATTGTGGATATATTCATAGTTAAAGTTTTAGGAGGAAACATTTATGTTAAAGCAGTTTGAAGAAAAAATGGAAAAATCATTAGAAAATCTGGAAAATGAATATGCAAATATTCGTGCTGGACGTGCCAATCCGAACATTTTAAATAAAATCAAAGTTGATTATTACGGAGTGCAGACTCCATTGCAGCAGGTTGGAAATGTGAGCGTTCCGGAGGCGAGAACCATTGTAATTACGCCTTGGGAGAATTCTCTGTTAAAAGAAATTGAAAAGGCGATTCTTTGTTCTGATTTAGGTCTTAATCCCAATAATGATGGTAAATCTGTTATTTTAAATTTTCCTGAGCTTACAGAGGAGCGCCGTAAGGAATTAGTAAAAGATATTAAGAAGAAAGGCGAAAACACAAAAGTTGCAGTTCGTAATATACGCCGTGATGCCAATGATTATTTTAAAAAACAGTATAAGGCGAATGAAATATCAGAGGACGAACAAAAAGATTATGAAGATAAAGTTCAGAAACTGACAGATAAATATGTAGAAAAGATTGAAACAACAACAGAGAATAAATCAAATGAGATTATGACTGTATAATATGGAGGCGGGTTTGGAAAATATTAAAAAGGTCATTCAAGATGAAAAGCTTAATGTACCAAAACATGTTGCGATTATTCTGGATGGAAATGGAAGATGGGCAAAGAAACGAGCTATGCCTAGAAATTATGGACATGTTCAGGGAGCCAGAACAGTAGAGCAGATTATTGAAGATGGATATCATATGGGAATTGAATACATTACAGTTTATGCTTTTTCAACTGAAAATTGGAAACGTTCCAATGATGAAGTGTCTGCATTGATGAAGCTTTTACAGAACTATCTGATTGATTGTATTGAGCGTTCTACTAAGAATAATATGAAGGTTCGTGTTATTGGGGATAAAAGTGGGTTGGATGATAAAATTGTGGCACGAATTAATGAATTGGAAGAGGCAACCCGAACTGCAACGGGTCTTAAATTTACCATTGCCATTAATTATGGTGGAAGAGACGAGATTTGCAGAGCCGTTACAAAGATTGCAAAAGAGGTTTCGCAACAGCTTTTGAAGCCGGAAGATATTACAGAAAATCTGATCAGCAACCGGTTGGATACGGCAGGAATACCGGACCCGGACTTACTCATTCGTACAAGCGGGGAAGAACGCTTATCTAATTTTTTACCATGGCAGCTTGCCTATACTGAATTTTACTTCACAGATGTATTATGGCCTGATTTTACAAAAGAAGACTTGTTAAAGGCAATCAGATATTATAATGGAAGAGAACGTCGTTTTGGTGGGGTGAAATAATGATATGAAAGATAGAGTGATAGGTGGTATTTTTGTATTTTTGGTGACTTTGATTATGCTGTTACCGGGCGGTATCGTGTCAGCAGTTGTTTTGGCAGCTATTTCGGTCATTGGGATATATGAACTTTATAGAGTATATTCTTTGGAAAAGACAATATTTGCAGGTCTTGCGTATGCAGAGACATTCATTTTTTATGGCTTGTTATATTTTGAGCAGGATTATTTTCTGCTTCCGTTTATTTTAGCAGTGTTAATGATATTGTTGGTTATTTATGTGACCTTGTTTCCCAAATACAAAGATAAAGATGTTGAAAAGGCGTTTTTTGGATTTATATACTTAACGGTGATGCTATCTTATGTATATCGTCTGCGTTCAACGGAAGCAGGTTTGATGCTTTCGTTCTTTATCCTGATTTCGACATGGGGCAATGATGTGTTTGCTTACCTTGTGGGCAGTGCAATCGGAAAGCATCAGTTTTCGCCAAAGGTAAGTCCTAATAAAAGTATAGAAGGTTTTATTGGAGGTATTGCGGGGGCAGCTTTTGTTTCCTACATTTATGCCATTTTCTTAAAGGACAGTATACCATTTCGACCGATATACTGTGCAGTGATAGCGGCTGTTGGTGCAATACCGGCCGTGATTGGTGATTTGGCAGCATCTGCAATCAAGCGGGATAATGAAATTAAGGATTATGGTCATTTGATACCGGGACATGGCGGGATTGTTGACCGCTTTGACAGTGTGATTTTTACGGCTCCCATTATCTATTATCTTGTTGAATTGTTTAATGTGATATAATGAAGAAAAATGATATAATAAAACATATAAAAGAAGGAGAACATTTTTTAAGGGATAAACAACTGAGAATATGCCGGCTTAGGCTGGCATATATTTTTAGGAGGATGTTATGAGAAAGGTAGCCATTTTAGGGTCTACGGGTTCCGTTGGTACACAGACACTGGATGTGATAAGACAAAACAAAGATTTACAATTGGTAGCGATTTCAGCAGGAAGTAATATTGCATTATTGGAGGAGCAGATTAGGGAATTTCATCCGAAGCTGGTGGCGGTATGGAATAAGGCGAAGGCAGATGAACTTAAACTAGCAATTGCAGATGTGATTCCTGCCTGTAAAGTGGTTTCGGGAATGGAAGGACTTTTAGAAGTGGCAGTCATAGAGGATTCGGATATCCTGATTACTGCGGTAGTAGGAATGATAGGAATTCGGCCAACGATTGCGGCACTTCATGCAGGAAAGGATATTGGACTGGCGAATAAAGAGACTCTCGTTACGGCGGGGCATATTATTATGCCGTTGGCAAAGGAGAAAAATGCAGCAATTTTACCAGTAGACAGTGAGCATTCTGCCATTTTTCAATGTCTGAATGGGGAACAGGGAAACCAGATTCATAAAATTCTTTTGACAGCATCCGGAGGA
This sequence comes from uncultured Lachnospiraceae bacterium, assembly GCA_910584695.1. GTDB lineage: Bacteria > Bacillota > Clostridia > Lachnospirales > Lachnospiraceae > CAG-590. The sequence goes on along the minus strand of CAJUBR010000087.1, from coordinate 5,487 downwards.
CCGTTTCGGGGTATGTCAAAAGAAGAGTTGAAATTTGTAACACTGGATATGGCGTTGAACCATCCCAACTGGTCTATGGGCAGGAAAATAACAATTGATTCTGCGACGATGGTAAATAAAGGGTTAGAGGTAATTGAAGCAAAATGGCTCTTTCATGTGGAGCCAGAGCAGATCGAAGTAGTGATACAGCCACAGAGCATCATACATTCCATGGTTGAATTTGAGGATGGTGCAGTAATGGCACAGCTTGGAACTCCGGATATGCGTCTGCCTATTCAATATGCGATTTATTATCCGAAACGTGTTTATCTGGATGGTAAGCGGCTTGATTTTTCAAGACTTTCAGAGATTACATTCCAAAAACCGGATATGGATACCTTTTGTGGATTAAAATATGCATATAATGCCATTCGGACCGGTGGAACGATGCCGACTGTGTTAAATGCAGCGAATGAGCTTGCAGTGGCGAAATTTTTGAATAAGAAGATTAAATTTTTGGAAATCTATGAAATGATACAGGAATGTATGGAAAGTCATACGTTGATTAAAAATCCTACTGTAGAGGATATATTGGAAACGGAACAGTGGGTTTATGAGATTATTGAGAGCAGGTGGAAATCATGAGTACGGTTGTAAATGTTATTATTGCACTTTTAGTATTTGGAGCGATTATTTTCTTTCATGAGTTTGGTCATTTTTTGTTTGCAAAAAAGAATGGGATTTATGTAAATGAGTTTGCAGTAGGGATGGGACCTACCTTATTTTCTTTTACCAAAAAAGAGACAAAATATTCGTTGAAATTGATTCCGATGGGTGGATACTGTATGATGCTTGGAGAAGAAGAGGATATTGATGACGAACATTCTTTTAGTTCGAAATCTGTCTGGGCAAGACTGTCTGTGGTGTTAGCCGGTCCGGTTTTTAATTTTATTCTGGCATTTTTGCTGGCAATGATTCTGATAGGAGTATGTGGGTATGATTTGCCAAAGGTTAAAGGATTTGCAGAGAATAGTCCGGCAAAGGAAGCAGGTTTGAAAGAGGGAGATATCATTACCGGATTTAACGGACATACTATTTATAATTTCAGGGAAGTTCTGGTTTATATGCAGTTTCATCAGGAGGGGGAAGAGATTACGTTAACTGCTAAGCGTAACGGCGGGGAAATCAGTTGTTCCTTTATGCCGATTCAGAAAGACGGCAGTTATGTTATGGGGATATATAGTGATGGCAGAACAAAGGCGGGATTTTTAAATATTATTAAGTATAGTGCATTGGAGCTGAGATATCAGATTAAAACTACATTTTTGAGCCTGAAATATTTGATTGGTGGAAAGCTAGGCTTGAAAAATTTATCGGGACCGGTTGGAATCGTATCTATGATGAGTGATACGATTGATGAGGCGAAGGAAAGTGCAGACGGAAATGCATCTTTAGCAGTTGTCAATGTAATGCTGAATATACTGAATTTCTGTATTTTATTAAGTGCAAATCTTGGGGTTATGAATCTGCTCCCGATTCCGGCTTTAGACGGTGGGAGGGCAGTATTCCTTATCTTTGAGGGGATTTTTAAAAAGAAACTTCCTACCGAAAAAGAAGCATTGGTTACTACTATTAGTTTTATGTTGTTGATTGGCTTAATGATCATTGTTATGTTTCAGGATGTAGCAAGAATTATACATTAGTGAATTGATATTGTCCCTTTTTTAGGACAGGTTGAGGTGTAAGATGAGAGAGCAGACAAAGGTAATTCATATTGGCGACAAGGTGATTGGTGGAGGGAATCCGATTCTGATCCAGTCCATGACAAATACAAGGACAGAAGATGCAGAGGCTACGATAGAACAGATTTTAAAGTTAGAGAAGGCTGGCTGTGATATTATCCGTGCCACAGCGAATAACGAAGCGGCAGCAAAGGCATTTTCTGAGATTAAAAAGAATATTCATATTCCGATTGTTGCAGATATTCATTTTGATTATAAACTGGCGATCATGGCAATGGAATATGGTGCGGATAAGATTCGGATTAATCCGGGTAATATCGGTGGTACGGATAAGCTGAAAGCGGTGGTAGAAGCGGCGAAGGCATATAAAGTGCCTATCCGGGTTGGAGTCAACAGCGGTTCTCTGGAAAAGAATCTTGTTTCAAAGTATCACGGTGTGACAGCAGAAGGAATTGTAGAGAGTGCTCTGGATAAGGTGCATATTCTGGAAGAACTGGGATTTGAAGATATTGTAATCAGTATTAAGTCTTCCGATGTATTAATGTGTGTAAAAGCACACGAATTTATTGCACAAAAGACGAATTATCCTCTTCATGTTGGAATTACGGAAGCAGGAACCATTATGAGAGGGAATATCAAGTCTGCCATTGGATTAGGATTGATTCTTCATCAGGGGATTGGTGACACGATAAGGGTTTCCCTGACCGGAGATCCCGTCAATGAAATTATTTCTGCCAAGCTGATCCTTAAGACATTAGGACTTCGGAAAGGTGGTATTGAAGTAGTTTCCTGTCCTACCTGTGGGAGAACCTCAATTGATTTGATTGGACTGGCGAACGAGGTAGAGAATCTGGTTGCTGATTATGAGGACCTGAATATTAAAGTAGCGGTAATGGGATGCGTTGTAAATGGTCCAGGAGAGGCAAAGGAAGCGGATTTAGGAATTGCCGGCGGAAATGGTGAGGGTCTTTTAATTAAAAAGGGTGAGATTATAAAAAAGGTGCCGGAAGAACAATTGTTAGCTGTACTGGAAGAGGAATTAAAGAACTGGAATGCATAAGAAGAGACGGTGCTCATCTCTCTTAGTTTAATATAGTTATTTTAGGAGGGAATGGAATGGCTGAGCGAAGAGTTTTTTTTGAGGTGTTTCCCGGATTTGACTGTCCGGAGGCATTGAAGGATTTATTTAAACAGGTTTATGTAACGGAAGCGACTCTTGTTAAGTCAGAGAAAACATTAAAATTAAAGACAGAAAGTAAGATATTGATACCGAAACAGGATATTTATGTAATAGAGGATTTGTTAAGCGATTTTGTTTTTCAGGGGAATATGCGTGTAAAGCTTATCGAATTCTATGATTTATCGAATCAATATGATATCAGCAAGTTGACAGATGCATATAAAGACAGCTTGCTTTTTGAGCTTCAAGCAGAAAGTTCTGTATTGTACCGTCTTGTAAAAAATGCAGAATGGTTTATAGACGGTAATATTATTACCATGACCTTAGATGATACATTTTTGGCAAAAACCCGTTCTGTCGATATTAAAAGATATTTGGAGACCGTATATAAGGAACGGTTTCATTATGATATTCAGGTAGGTTTTGACTTTACGGAAGAACAAAAGGACTCAATCCGGAGAGCCAATGAACATAAGCTGCATTTGGAAGTGCATCAGATTATGGAACAGGTGGAGAAAAATGAAGAGGAAGAGGCTGCAGCATCCAAAACAGACAATGCTGCCGGAAAGAAAAAGGAGATAAAGAATATTCCTGCTTCTGATAAGGAGAATAAACAGACAAAACCTGTGACGATAGAAAGATTAAAGCCAAGAGAAGGAAACTGGAACCGTTCCGCTTATGGGCGTACGAAGATTGCCGACCCAGAGGTTATTTACGGGCGTAATGTGGAAGGGAATGAAGTTGCGATTTCTGAAATTACGGAAGGCATTGGTGATGTTGTTGTAAAGGGACAAATTTTTAATATGGAGGAACGGGAGCTTCGTAATGGAGATAAGTTGTTAATTACCTTTGCAATTTCGGATTTTACTGATTCCATTTCAGGGAAAATTTTTGTTGCCAAAGAGGATTGGACAGTACTGAAAGAGGAGTTTCAGACAAAGAAATTCTATAAAATCAAGGGTGTTCCTGCTTATGATACTTATGTAAGGGAAATCACCCTGAATTCTATTACCGGAATTAAACCGATTCCTGACTTTACAACCAAACGTCAGGATAACTCTTTAGAAAAGAGAGTAGAATTACATATGCATACCGTATATAGTGATAACGACAGTGTTGTGGATGTAGGTAAGATTATTTCCCGTGCCAGGGAATGGGGGCATCCGGCGATTGCCATTACGGATCATGGTGTAGCACAGGCATTTCCTGTGGCAAATCACTGCATAAAAAAAGACGATCCTTTTAAAATTATATATGGTGTAGAGGGATATTTCGTTGATGATTTAAAGGATTTTGTAGTAAGACCTAAAGGGCAGGCATTAGACAGCAGTTATGTGGTATTTGATATTGAGACGACAGGGCTAAGCCCAAAGTTTTGCAAAATTATAGAGATTGGTGCCGTTAAGATTGAGAATGGAGAGGTTACGGATACCTTTTCCCATTTTATTAATCCGGAAATTCCCATTCCGTATAACATTACAAAACTGACATCTATTACAGATGATATGGTAATGGATGCACCTGTAATTGAGGTTATCCTGCCCCAGTTTTTAGAGTTTGTGGGGGATAGTGTTCTGGTGGCCCATAATGCGGGTTTTGATACCAGTTTTATCAGAAAATTTGCAAAAGATATGGGACTTACCGTGGATCATTCTGTTGTGGATACTATGACATTAGGACATATTTTATGCCCGGAGCTTGGCAAGTATACATTGGACCGTATCTGTAAGCATTTAGGGATTAAGCTGGAGAATCATCACCGTGCTGTGGATGATGCAGCAGCCACTGCGGATATTTTTAAGCGTTTTCTTTCCATATTAAAAGATAGGGGAGTGTCTAACTTAGATGACCTGAATTCTTTAGGGGAGACTTCGATAGAGACGATTAAAAAATCAAGGCGCTATCATGGTATTATTCTGGCGAAGAATGAGATTGGAAGAGTGAATCTAAACCGTTTGATTTCCGAATCCCATGTAACATATTTTTATAAACGTCCTATTATGCCGAAGAGTCTGATTAACAAATACCGAGAGGGATTGATCCTTGGTTCCGCCTGCGAGGCGGGAGAACTATTTCGTGCCGTTGTGGATGATGCAGAAGAAGAGGAAATTGACCGGATTGTACGGTTTTATGATTATTTGGAGATTCAGCCCATTGGCAATAATGCCTTTATGAAGGTAGAGGATAAATATCCAAATGTGAATACGGATGAAGATCTGCAAAATCTGAATCGCATTATTGTAGAATTAGGAGAGACTTATAACAAACCGGTTGTGGCAACTTGTGATGTGCATTTTCTGGATCCGGAGGACAGCCTTTACAGAGCTGTTTTGATGGCTTCAAAGGGCTTTAAGGATGCAGATAATCAGCCGCCGTTATTTTTCCGTACGACAGAAGAAATGCTGGCTGAATTTGAGTATCTGGGAAGTGATAAGGCAAAGGAGATTGTCATTGACAATACGCTATTAATATCTAATATGGTGGAGAAGATTTATCCGGTCAGTCCTGATAAATGTCCGCCTGTGATTGAAGATTCTGATAATACGCTTCGCAGTATCTGCTATGATAAAGCACATGAAATATATG
>CAJUBR010000086.1 GCA_910584695.1 uncultured Lachnospiraceae bacterium | reverse complement strand
TCCCGTAATGAATATGCACAAAAACTTGTTGAGAGCATGAAAGAAGTACCGATTGATAAGCTGGCTTCCACAGGTGTAGGAGCTCCCTATTTTGAAAAGTTGGGATCAGAAGATGTTTCCGTTACATATATTTCAACAAAGAATAAAGCCGGAATACCTTATAAGCAGTATCTGATTCAGGGCAGCACCTATCTTGGGGTAGAACGTACAAAATATACTTATGCCATTGAGATGAGCAGTAAAAAATATGCAGATGCAGAATCTCTTGGGAAAATGAATCCGAACAATTGGCGAAATGGATTGGTTCAGGATTTGGATAAAGATAAGGTAGCACTGATTAGTGCTGCTATATCGAATTATGATGTTTCGGCATACGAAGCACTGTTAACAAAAAAATTGACTGCGGTGAGGGATGACACTACAGGAATATTTGATTCAGCTACTGTTGCCGCTTCTTTTAGTGGCGATACCGGAAACCGTATTACAAATATAAAGATATCAAAGGATGCAGCATCAGAATATGATGTTGTATGTACTTTGTATTATTCGGATAACTGTACTCAATTGTTGAAAACACACAAAACAGTCGGTCAGGAAGCTGGTATGGTGGAATATGAGGCATATAGGGAACATTTTAAGAAACTGCCGGATATTTATCTGATGTATAATCTTGGTGTGTACAATAACAGGTATGCAAACAATTATATTACCTATGATACAACCGGATTAAGTGGGGATACGGTGAATGTGTTTGTTGTGGAAACTGCATCGGGTTATTCTACAAGTGTGCAGAATGCAGATAGGGAAAATGTATCGGCTGGTGGAACCAGTTGGTTAAAAGGCTCAGGTGAATTATACCAGAAAGCCGGTGGTGTTGACCGGGATAGTATGAAGGTCGGTATGGCATATGCATCAGGTTCACAGGGTACGCTGAACGTATATCATAATATGTATAAACCTACGGAAGCAGCTGAGTTGGCAGAATGGAATAACCATAAAAAGAATGAGGCAGAGTCAGATGGTACGATTGCAGGTGAAATAGGGATATTATTTGGCACTCCTACTGGTTATAAGGAATTACCGATGAGTGATGCATCAATTAAGGCGACTCTCAGTCAGATGAATGAGGCTTTAGATGCAAACAGGGCTTTATATGAAATTAAGGTCTGGATGCAGGAAGGAAGTACGGTTGTCACAACCACAGACCCGATCTTACAAGGAACAAGAGGAGGTGGAAAAATTGATTAAACAGAGAAGAAATAGAAAGTCAAATCAGGGAAATAGTTTCATCGTTGTAGTGGCCACGATTTCTTTTCTTTTAGTTTTGGCCTCTGCACTGCTGGTTGCAGTTGCTTTGTGTTTTCGCTTGAAAGCCTACGATATCAATAGCCGGGATAATTTCTATTATCTGGAACAGGCAATGGATGAGATTTATGAGGGAATTGGTCGGATTAGTATGAAGCATCTGAATGATGCATTTGATGAGACTTCCGAGGTTATTGTATACTATGACACGACGAGCAAGACATATGTTACTATGGATAATACAGATGCGAATAAATTAATGAAAAAGACTTATGTAAACAAGCTAAAGTCAGATTCTGAACTGCGGGCTTATGTTTCTGATACTGATCCTGGTATAAAAGCTACACTGGAAAAGTTTATCAGTAGTTCGTCGAATGTTCAGTTGCTGGGAGCTCCCGGACTTCTTAAGGTTACGGCAGATGATAATGGTTTGACTATTCAGGATATAATATTGAAACGTGAAGCTCAATATAGCACGGTCAATACTCGTAAGTTATCTCAGGCTTCTCCAACCACTTTTGTTCAGACTATTACAACGGATTTGACGGTTTCCGTTCCGGATTTTGAAGTGGATTTTGCTTCGGTCAACAATGATATCAGTGAATTATTTGATTTTGTATTGATTGGTGATATGGGTGTTGAAATTACCGGAATTGGAACCCAGTCTAATATTACCGGAAATGTCTATGCTGCTGCGGATTTCTACAATAAGGAGTACAATACAAATCCATCACCGGTAACGGAAGATACTGAAAAGTCTGAGCCGTTAAAGAATAAAGTGAATTCTTATACGGATGCTGAGTTAAAAAAATTGAACGGTGTAAATGAAGAGAGTATGTATTCCGGTCTTTATATCAAAAATGCACGGGTATCCGTTATGGCAGATAAGCTGATTGTTCCGGGAAGTATTGCTGCGATGGACTGTGCGACGCTTGATATTCTTGGCAGTAGGGAATCAAGTGGGGCTGATCCAACTAAAATATGGGCAGATGGCATTGTTTTAGGCGGTAATTCCAGAAGAATAGCCGCAGAAAGTAATTCCTATAAAGGTTCTACTATGAAGATGAAAGCGGATTCCCATATTTATGACGACTTAGAAGTGAATGCAATCGGTTCTTCATTTTCTTTGGACGGAACCTATTATGGTTATAACTATGCATCTACCGATAATCGTCAATATAGTGCGGAATTTATTAGGACATCAGCCAATCGTAAGTATGTGAAGGATGTTGAGATTAATGACGGTAACTATATAGATAAGAATGGAAATGCAGGGCATTTGACTGGTCAGGCACATTATAACAGTAGTGCAATCATTGTAAATGGCGAAGATTCTACATTGGATTTATCCAAAACAACTTCAATGTATATTGCCGGTCAGGCGTACGTAGAGTTATCGAAGTCTTCTACAAAGACTACCCAGAAGGTTACAAGAAGACCAGACGGTACTTTGGACTATGGTGCAATTGTTGCCGAGGATGAGGCAGATGATGGTACCGATAGAATTAAGGACGAATCTTACTCTTATGGTGATTTGGATCCAGACAAGAAATTAAACGACAATAATTATACTCTGGAATATGAACTGAATCCGGATGGTACCTATAAACTGGATGCAGATGGAAAAAGAATTCCAAGGCCAACCAGAATTCAGGATTATCGTACAGGAGAAGGTCTTTCCATTAAGAGTAATCAGTTAGCATATATACCTCCTTATAGTGTTATGGAGGATGACGATGGCAGTTTATATGTTAAATGGCCGGCGGTTTTAAGGAGCTCGGACTATTTTAAGGACATATGGAATGACTTGGAAAAGGTGCCGGTTATCAAGACGGTAGTTTCCGGTCAGGAATATTATTTTTATGATTTTTCTAAGGCGAATCTCAAGACGGCAAATGGTAAAGATATTAACATGAGTACGTATATGGAAGAATATGCAAAACTTTTTGAATTAGGTATTGGGGAAACCAGTACGAAGGGCGATTTGGCAAACTTTTATGATATTACGGATTATGATACATTTAAGGTTCAAAAAATAGAGATGGATAGCCGCAAGATCTATTCTAATTCCGCAATTTCCATTATGAACGGTACAACTGCTAAAATAGAAATTAATGCAAATCAGAGAGACATAAATTCCCTTTTAACAGCAACGGGTTCGTTGGATAATGCTCTTAAACCTACTGCAGAATTATCAGATGGATTTGTGTATTCGACACAGCTTACTACAGGTTTGCAAAAGCAATATAAAGAGATGAAAATGCTCCTGACAGATGATTCTACTGATGCTATGGCAAAAGGATATGCTCGTGATGCAGCCGAAAGCGAGATTACACCAATCAATTATTATTTTGATTTTAATAAGTTAGATAACATGACAATAGGGGGAGTGGGACGTCCAATTCAGGGTGAAAATACCATGGCTTCCGGATATAAGGTCTTTTTGAGCAAAGATAATGTAACACTTGATAGTTTGAGTGGATCAGTGAAAGGAATCGTGATCTGTAAAGGAGATGTAACAATTGATCCTAATGTAAGAGAGTTTGAGGGCTTAATTGTGGCAGGGGGCAAGATTAAAGCAAACCATTCGATTGACTTTATTGCCAATCCAGAGATTGTAAAATCCATTTTAAAGGAGTGTGATAAGTCGAAAGGCAGTGCAATGGATCGTTCTGCTATTTGCAGTCTGTTCCGACACTATGAACCAAGCAGTACTTCCGGTGGTGGTGCATCTCCGACTGAACCATATGAATCTATGAAGAGTATAGCAGCGGTAACGTATGAAGATATTTTAGCATTTGAAAACTGGAAGAAGAATGTAGATTAGGTGGTGGTGTTATATTGAAGAATAAAGGTTATACACTAATCGAACTTATTATTGTAATGGCGATTATCGGGATTCTTGCCGGAGCTTCCTTTGTATCCATTGGAGTGATCCGGCAGGCAAGGCGTCAGACAGCAGTCAATACGATAGATAGTCAGCTCAGCAGTCTTCTGGTTCGGACGAAGGCAGTTTCGGCGGCATCGAATGTAAGTGATAAACCTCTTTGTATGGTGATTACAAAAAGAACGGACGGTGCCTATGCAATTATGACCGCAACGATTGATGGCAGTGGTACAATAGATTACGGTGGACGCAGTCCGAATACAAATACAGATTGCGAAGCAATACTGCCAAAGGATATTACGCAAATTAAGTATGTATATAATGATAGTACCCAGAAGGCTGCAGCCGTTAGTAGTACTGAAGATGATAATTTGGTTATCCAGTTTCTAAAATCGGATGGTTCTACATTATATGGCGGTGGCAAATATGAAGTGTATGTAAGAGGCGGCCGGTTATATGCCACCATTTATCTGGATAAGGTATCGGGAAACCATTACATCGAGTAAGGAGGTGGAGCAGTTGAAAAATCAGATGCATAAGAATAAAGGTTTTTCTTTAATTGAATTACTGGTTGCTATGGCGATTTTGTCCATTATTATGATTATGGTAGTCCAGTTTATGAGCACATCCTCCGGGGCTATGTCTAAAAACAAAAGGAATTTAAACCTTCAGACGGAAGCAATGGAAGTTGGGGAACAGTTTTCAGATGCCATTATACAGGCAACGTATATCCGGGTATGTACACAAGACGAAAAACTTTATGAGTTGAATAACGAATTAGAGGCTGTGGGCAGCAGTGGAAAGAAAAAGAAAAAGAGAACTGCGGTGTATAAAGGTGCAATCGGAAATAACGAATTGATCGTTGATAATTATCCGAATTATTTTTTAGCAGCAGGAGCTGCACAAGAAAGAATTATTTTGGATACGACTACAGCCGCCAATAAATATAAATTGGTAAAAGAAGACGGTACACCTTACTCCGATGCACGGTCCTTCCGGCTTCTTACATCCGGGGGTTCGGAACCGTTTTATGTAAAACCAAAATATATATACCTTCAATATCAGAAAAAAGTAAACGGAGGTGCAGAGGCACCTGCTTATGTTATTTATCGCTTTGAGGGAAATCGTATCTACATGTTTCGAGGTGATGTGGATACTACGGTCAATAATGACGGATATAACACAGCAGTTGCAAATGTTACCAGTGCCGATTGCCCTATTTTGACAGAAGCAGTAGCAATAGACGGCAGTTACCCGGATTGCTACCTTTCAGCAAACACAAAGAAAAACACGGTGGCATTGGATATTCTTTTTCAGGATACCAGATACAATCAATATACCTATAATTATGTAGAATCAATACAGCTTTGTAATTCAAATGTATTGACGGTGGCACCGAATAAGATGTATCAGTATAAGCCGGGACCGTAAGAAAGGAGAGGGTGAAATGAAAGCAGGAAAGATAATTAAGAAAATGATATATGCTTCATTGGTTGTTTTCTTGGCACTAACGATGATACCAGATCATTTATCTGTAAAAGCTGCCGGTTCGGGTACAGATAGTTATCCGGATGAGGTTTATTTTCCGATTAAAGTAATAGACTTTCCGCAGGATAACCTGCTGTTTGAGTGGTTGGACACCAGTGGTGCGGATGCGGATTTTGAATTGTATCAGGACTACTATGGAAAAGGACAAGGAAAAGGGCTGGTAGAGGATGAACTGGGACCGGACGGAGTACCTGTCTATAAAAAAGAAACGGTAGAAAGAATTGCAAGGCAGGTACAGAAAAGACTGCACTGGGGACATAGTCGTAGTCCTATATGGAGTAAGCCAAATCATTACCTGAATATGATGAAATATATCGGAGCCAGTGAATTAATTCTGACTGAGGATACGAATGCAAATGTTTCGGACACTACGGTATGGGTGCCGGATGGCGGTTCCGGTTCTCTTCGTTTAGTAAAGAGGAACAATGAGAGGGTGGCATATAGTTACGTTGGCGGAACCTATACCTATAACGATGTATATGCAGAAGTGTATGATGATACGATTAGTACAACGATGCCAATCTACATTCTGAAAAAAAATGCGATTATATTTTTTTATAATGTATCCGTTTCTAAAACGTTTACTCTGACTGCCAATACAGCTTACAAGCTGAGCGGATGGGGTCAGCAGTCCATGGGAAAGACAGAGGTTTTAATCGAAGACGGAAGTGGGCAACGTGTAATGACAAATACTAGCGGTGAAGTGATTACAACAGGTTCTGACGGGAAAATTAAAGTTACAATCAGAGTGGGGGCAGGAGTAAGCACACCTGCAGGTCAGCCGCTTATGGATGCCATGCAATCAACATCATGGGGGCAAACGTATGGTGTATGGAATATTACTTTGACGTCCAATCGGACGGATTCGGCATATCTTGGTGCAAATCCATATGGCGGGGCAGTGAGATTTCCTCTCGGCATTTATGATGAATCAAAAGCAAAATTTGATGGGGATGAGAATTTAGGCTGGACAGATATTAGAACCTGTATGGATTATGCATACTTTGTAACCAGTCATTTTTTCAAGTATCATGCAAGCTGGGGTACACAATATGATCAATTTGATAATCTGATTTTTCATAAGCTGGAAGAGAAGAACCCGGGTACTGGGGAGACGAAAATTGCATATGAGTTTGCGGCAGCCAGACGGAATGCTGGAGCCAATGGTACATACCTTCCGGTTTATGACTTACTTTATAATGGGACGGAAAAAACCATTCGAAATGTATATGGTTCCGATACTGGAGATTCTACCAGAGGAGATTTAAGGATACCAGGCGGAAGCATGTTTATTGCCGATTATGCAGTAAAACAATATCCGATAGAGGATCCTGAATTACGTGCGTTGGATGGAGCACTTCATAATTTCCATTATTCCATTTCATCCCACAGCCAATTTGTATACAAGGAAGGTGCAGGTCAGTATTTTGAGTTCGTAGGTGATGATGATGTATATGTTTTTGTAGATGGGCATTTATATATTGATCTGGGTGGTGCTCATATACCACTTAACGGAAGGTTTAATCTGGACGATATAGCAGCAGCTCATCCGGAATGGGGAATCGTATCCGGTAAAGTAGTAAGCCTTGATTTATTCTATCTGGAACGTCATACGGATCAGGCAAATTTCTATGCAAAGATGAATCTGAAACTGGAGACGGATAGAATGGATGTTAATCTCCCAAATGAAGTGGTGGAATCAGGTGCAATGCCTTACGGTTATCTAGTAGATTTAAATTATAGTTTATCCACTAAAAGAGAGTTGGTTACAAATAAGAATATTACAATTAAGGATAACCTTGGCAATGTAATCGGAGCAGATGATTTTAAATTAGTAGACGGTGTCACTCTGAAATATAAGAGTGAAACAGATAGGGGCACGGGTGTGTTAAAGGTTACAGTAAAGAAGGAGAAAAAGGATGCCAATGGCAATACAGTAAGGGATTCCAATGGTAATGCAATCATCGAAGTAGATACTACACGAAGTAAGACATTTGAATTTCATGGTCTGTTTGGATATGACGCAGGAAACGGAGTGTGGAAAAAGGTACGTGAATTTACACCAGCCGAGATTGCAGAGGTGAAAAATTATTTTGCAAACTTAGAGTTGATTCAGGAAGACAGTCTGGAGCTAGACGGTCCACAGTATGATACTTCTTACAAGAGATATACGGAGTATATGGATGATCCTACTGATCCGATGTCAGAGGGAAGAGTTGATTTCAAACCGGAAGCGTCTTATGACATATGGCAGGTAGGTGCAAGAGTACCAACAAAGGGTCATTCCGATGGTGACTTTTCGTGTAAGCTCATCGTCGGCAATCTTAAGGTGTGTGCTGCCCAGACTGATAATGAAAAGAAGAAATTAGCGGATTATGGAGAATTTACCATAGAAAGAGATCTTTATGGAGAGAGCGAGTACGCAAAACAGCCTTATATCGGTCTGGGAAGTGAACAAATGCCGTATGAGAATGATCCGAACGTTCTAACAATTACCGAAAATAATTTTAATGAGGTTCCTCGTGGAAGGTATAAAATCAAGTTAGATGACAGTGTGTTAAGCAGTTATAAGGTAACTGTCAATGGTGAAGAGGTGACAGAATTAATCATAAATTTTGAACCAAAGTATGATAGGGCGAACAAAATGTGGGTATTCCCTGGTGATCCATCCTATCTTAGTGATCTTGACAACGAACCGAAATATGATGAAATGAACAAAGCATGGATTTATCCCGGTGATCCTGGCTATCCTGAAGATTCAAATGTGCCTAAGGTAAATTATCAGTTTGAGTTAAAAGCAAAACGATTGGCTCCGGATTTAAAGAATCTGACTTAGTACAGCAGGAATTTTGGGAAATAAAATCATAATAAGCACAAACGGTGTGAAGAATATTCTTTGCACCGTTTGTGTTATGCTACACAATGACAGGAGATCAAAACATGCAGAAGTTATATCCAAACCGATATTTTGATAAAAAAGAAGATATTCCATTTCAGACCTATTATGAAAGAGGATACCGGGGAGTCATTTTTGATATTGATAATACATTGGTGCCACATGACTCACCGGCTGACCAATCGGCACTCCGGCTGATCAGGCATTTAAAGGAAATGGGATTTCAAATTTGTCTGTTATCCAATAATGATGAAAAACGTGTGGAATCTTTTAATGAACCGTTACAGGTACACTATATCCATAAAGCAAATAAGCCGTTTCGGCAGGGGTACGAAAGAGCCATGGAGGTGTTGGGAACGAACAGAGAACATACATTATTTGTCGGGGATCAGATCTTTACAGACATATGGGGGGCAAGACGGACAGGGATTTTTAGTATTTTACTGGACCCGATTAATCCCAGGGAGGAAATTCAGATTATATTAAAAAGAATACCGGAGCGGTATGTAAAATGGAATTACAGAAGGAGGCATAATCTGAAGAAAGGGGAGTTTGACAAGGAAGCATAAGAGATGTTATGGCGGATTATATAATGGAAAAGAGGATAAGAGCATGAAGGTGGATGGAAAAACAAGGCTGATTGGTTTGATTGGCAATCCGGTGGAACATACCCTTTCACCGGTGATTCATAACGGGTTAAGTGAAAAAGCAGATATTTCTTCTGTTTATGTGCCCTTTAAAGTAGAGAAGGAGGGATTGGCAGAGGCAGTAAAAGGTGCTTATGAATTAAATATACTGGGGCTGAATGTGACGGTTCCTTATAAGAACCAGGTGATGGAAAGTCTGGCTGGGATTGACGAAGCGGCGGAACAGATTGGTGCAGTAAATACACTGGTAAGAGACGAGGAATTACACGGATATATTGGTTACAACACAGATATGATGGGATTAAGACGCCAAATCAAAGAAGATGGAATTGAGCTAACGGGACAGACTGTAGTGATATTAGGGGCAGGAGGAGCTGCAAAAGCAGTCCTTTATATGTGTTTAAAGGAGAGGTCGGAAAAGATTTATCTGTTAAACCGGACAAGGGAGAAAGCAGAATCTGTTGCAGGGGATATGAATCATGCGTTTTCCTGTGAAACTGTGGTTCCAATGGCACTAACAGAGTATGAAAAGATTTTGGAAGATAATCTGGTTGTTTTTCAGGCAACCTCGATTGGTTTGGCACCAAATGAGGATCAGGTGGTTCTGAATGATCCTGTATTTTATCGGAAGGTTCGAATTGGTGTGGATTTAATTTATAATCCGGCAGATACAAAGTTTATGAGACTGGTAACGAAATACGGAGGGAAAGCCTATAATGCGTTGAAAATGCTGTTGTATCAGGGAGTGGCTGCTTATGAATTGTGGCATGGCATCAAGGTTTCCCGAAATACGGCAGAAGACATTTATCTGGAACTGAAACGAAAGGTGTATCCAAAGGATAATATTGTGCTGACCGGGTTTATGGGAAGTGGCAAGACAACGGTGGGAAGAGAGCTTGCAAAACGTCTGGGAATGGATTTTTTAGATACGGATGTCTATATAGAGAACCGGACCGGAAAGTCGATCCCTGCCATTTTCGCAGAGGAAGGGGAGGAGGCATTCCGTAGATTGGAGACGGAAACTCTTATGTATTTAAGGAATACCGTATCGAATACGGTCTTTTCTACCGGAGGAGGAATGCCTCTTCGGGAAGAAAATGCAAGACTGTTAAAGGAGATCGGAACGGTATATTACCTGACAGCAGCTCCATCTGTAATTTATGACCGTGTAAAGGATAATACGGACAGACCGCTGCTGCAGGGACCGGAGCCGTACCAAAGGATCTGTGAATTAATGAGGCAGCGGAAATCATTATATGAAAGGG
>CAJUBR010000085.1 GCA_910584695.1 uncultured Lachnospiraceae bacterium | reverse complement strand
ATGAGCGTTGCTCATGATCAGCACTCAGAAAAACCACCCTTGCAAGCAAGTGATTGTTCTTCATTATATCATAAATTTAGGAGGTTATTATGATAATAGATTTTCACACACATGTTTTTCCGGAATCCATCGCAGCACGTACGATTGATTCATTAAAAAAACGATCCCATGCAACGGCAGCTTTGGACGGCACCTTAGACAGTCTCCGTGCTTCCATGAAACGGGATCATATTGATTACAGCATCATCCTTCCGGTTATCACAAAACCCTCTCAGTTTGAGTCGATCAATCAATATGCTGCAGACATTAATGACACAGATGGTATCCTTTCCTTTGGCGGTATTCATCCTGACAATGACAAAATCCCCGAAAAACTTTCATATATCAAATCTCTCGGTCTAAAGGGCATTAAACTCCACCCCGATTATCAGAATGCTTACATTGACGATGATCGCTATATCAGCATCATAAAAGAATGTCTACATCTTGATTTATGTACCGTCATTCATGCCGGACTTGATATTGGTCTTCCGGCTCCAATTCACTGTCCCCCTGACCGGGCTTTCATCATGCTGCAAAAGGTACTGTCGGACTATAACGGGGATTCTAAGATTATCCTTGCCCATGTTGGAGGGCATCTGCAATGGCGGCTGGTGGAAGAATTTCTGGTTGGTCAGAATATATATTTTGATTTATCCTACAGTATGCACCTAATGGAACAGGATACTCTGGTGCGTATTATTCAAAATCATGGTTCTGACCGTATATTATTTGCAACCGATTCTCCATGGAGCAGCCAGAAAAAATCAGTGGAACTTGTACAGTCACTACCACTATGTGATGACGATCTTGACAACATTTTCTATAAAAACGCAATGCGCCTGCTGAATATGTAGTAACTATTCAGCCTTCGGCTTCATAGTTACGGAATATACACATTCTTACGGACTTTGCAGCAAGTGCAAAGTCCTAGGCTGAACTGTTACAATATGTAACCTTTTCCCACACAAAAAGGATTGCCAAAGTAAAAAGCTACTGTACTAATTCCTTTTTCAATAATCGGTACAGCAGCCTTCAATGGCATTCGTTCTATATCCAAAATTTAACATTCCTTGTACTCTTCCATCTTTTTCGGAGATTTATTCTTATAACAGTGGAAAAAGTACTCCAGATCAAAATAAGTATGCTCCTCACTATCGGCATACAGTTCCCAGTTTTCTATTTTATCCAGATTGGGAAAATACTTATCAGCCTGATAGCTGTAATGAATCTTTGTAATATGTGCTGTATCACAGTATTCATAAAGCATCTTATAAATACTTTCTCCTCCGATTATAAAAATTTCATCACTGTTATACTTTTTCAGTTCTTCAAACAATTCCCCGACCGAATGCACCACTACCGCATCTTTTACTGCAAAATCCTTATCCCTTGAAAGAATAATGTTTTTTCTTCCTTTTAACGGTAATCCACCCGGAAATTCTTCTAATGTTTTTCTTCCCAGAACAACTACGTGCCCCATCGTCGTCTCCCTGAAAAGCTTCTGGTCCTCCGGTATTCTGACTAATAATTTATTACCGTTACCAATCGCCCAATTGTTATCCACTGCCACAATTAACTGCATATTTATCTCCATCCTAAACTAATTTTTATTATCTATATCCAATTCCCCTATCACTGTGATTATCATACTGCAATCGGAATATTCTTAATCTGCGGTCCTGACTGATAATCCTCAATCACGATATCATCTGTTGTAAACTGATAAAAATCCTTAATTTCCGGATTCAGTAAAAATTTAGGTGCCGGATAGGTTGGTCTTGTTATCAATTCTTTGACAATATCAATATGCCTGTCATAAATATGGGCATCCGCAATCACATGAACCAATTCCCCCGGCTCCATATCACAAACCTGTGCCAGCATATATACCAATACTGCATACTGCACCACATTCCAATTATTTGCCGCTAAAATATCCTGAGAGCGCTGGTTCAAAATTGCATTCAGAGTCAGTCTGTCAGCTTCCGGCTTCTTTGTCACATTAAATGTCACACTATATGCACACGGATACAGATTCATGGCATGCAGATCCTCATGCACGTATAGATTTGTTATAATTCTTCTGCTATAGGGATTATTTTTAAGATCATATATTACACGATCTACTTGATCCATCCTGCCTTCCTTATACACATGTTTCACACCCATTTGATAACCATACGCTTTTCCAATGGATCCTTTCTCATCTGCCCACTCATCCCATACATGGCTTTTTAAGTCATGTATATTATTGGATTTTTTCTGCCAAATCCACAAGAGCTCATCCACTGCAGATTTTACATAGGTTTTTCGAAGGGTTAATGCCGGAAATTCCTTTGATAAATCATACCGGTTAACCACACCAAACTGTTTGATGGTATAAGCAAAACTCCCATCTTCCCACTTTGGTCTAACCTTTTCTCCTTCTGTACTATACCCGTTTTCCATGATATCCGTACACATTTTTATAAACAAATCATCTGCATAGCTCATTATCATTCTCCTGTTAAATTCCTATTTATGCTGCATAATCAATATAATTTCCTGTCGCAGCTTCTTTTTCAAATGCCTTCTGATTCTGACTATATGGATCATCACCATATGTTTTCATAATTGTTCTGGTGGTTCCACCTGCAATATAAGACCTTCCACATTCCGGACAAATTGCAGTTTTTAAAGATATGGTTGCCGAAACCAGATCTTTGTCCGCTTTATTCCCCTCTGCTACGGCATTCGCAACATGCTCCTGTTCATGAGACATCACTTTTGCATAAGACTCTCCCGGAGAAATCTTTCCTGGAGTCTTAAAAGAAACCATCTCATCCGATCCATCCTGATATTTTCTGTTTTTACAGGTCTGACATTCTATCGGTGCAGCTTTGCCAGAACGAAATACCATATGATCCGTATTTATCGGTGTCACAAAACTCACATTAGCTTCCGGTATCATATAACGCCTGCTCACTCCAATGGAATTCAACATGAAACCACTCCTTTCCTTTTCAGTCCTTCACTCGCTGCTTGCAAGAGTCAATAACCCTGCAGCAAGCTACAGGGCATCAAACTTCCAACACAGCAGAGCTGCGGGGTATTTGACCCTCGCAGCATTCGCCAAATGGACATGCGAGCATGTCCGCTTGACTCATTGCCCGCAGGAATAAATTAGCACCATCCATCAAGTGGATGGTGCCGGTTGTATTTAATATTTGCCAAAATCATCTCCAAGAGAAATCACCTGTTCGTTCGTACCTGACACGGAAGATGACGAATACGATGAACTGCCGAAGGATGATGCTGTATGTCCGGAACCTAAATTGTAAATAGAAAGCATTTCTCTCATTCTTGATGCCTGATTAGACAACTCTTCACTGGCAGCCGCACACTGCTCACTAGTAGCAGAATTTGTCTGTACTACCTGAGATACCTGTGTGATCGCCTGTTCAATCTGGGCTACCGCAGTTGCCTGATAATTAGAAGACTCTGCGATACCGTTAATGATAACTTCACTTTCCTGAACAACCTTTGAAATTTCTTCCATCGCTTTTGCTGTTTCATCTGCGATTCTAGACCCTGCACTTACTCTCTCAATTGATTCTTCAATTAATTCAGCCGTCTCACCTGATGCTGCTGCACTCTTAGCTGCTAAGCTTCTAACTTCTTCTGCTACAACTGCAAAACCTTTTCCTGCCTCGCCTGCTCTTGCAGCTTCAACTGCTGCATTTAATGCAAGAATATTGGTCTGAAAAGCAATATCATCAATTGTCTTAATAATTTTAGAGATACTCTCAGATGACTTATTAATATCCTGCATTGCAGTCATCATATCCTGCATCTGCTTATTCCCCTGTTTAACATCTGCAATTGCACGAGCCACCAGCCCTGCAGCAGAATTAGCTTCCTCTGCATTCTCTTTTGTCTTATCTGCAATTTCGTCGATTGATGCAGTAATCTCTTCAATTGCACTTGCCTGCTCGGTAGAACCCTGAGCCAATGCCTGGCTTGCACTTGCTACCTGAGAAGAGCTGACTGTAACCTGTGAACCTGCATCACTAATATTAGATAATGCATGAAGATTATCCTCTACCAGCTTCTTCAAAGCACCTGTCAATACATCATCACTTGACTTCACATCAACCTGAACTGTAAGATTACCGTTTGCTACTTCTTCTGCAATGCCAGCCTGATACTTCATATTACTAATTACTTTTGTATATTCATCTACTAATTCACCAAACTCATCGTTGTGGTATTTTTCCATTTCCACATCCACGCGCCCTGCTGCAATCTCCCTTGCTGCCCGGGACAACTGCATAACAGATTTGTTAATAGCCTTAATTAAATTTGTTGACAAAATAACGGTAATGATAACGGATACCGCTACCAATCCAAAGCTAAACCAATTGGATCTGGATGCTAATTTCTGTATCTTGTCTAAACCGTTCTCTTGTGAAGCCGTAACGGCTTGTATCAAAAGTTCAGCTTTTTGTTCATCTGCTCCGATATCCTTCATTGTCTGTTTTATGTCCGCAATTTCTTCTTCCTGCGTCTCAGCCACTCTGTGGCTAATATCACTAATTGCACTCATTCCAATCAATACATTCGCAATTATAAATATAGTCGGAATAACAAAACCTATAATCATTTTTGTTTTCATCTTCATGTCTTTCATAATCATACCTCTCCTTCTTCTTCCATATTTAAATCATTAGCTTGTTCTACAATTGATAAATCTTCATCATTTAATAATTTATCGGGATCCAAAAGCAATTTAACAGCATTTCCCACCTTGCCGATACCATAAACATATTTATTCTGAACTTTATCTGAGTGTCCGATTTTAGGCGGCGGTAATATATTATCCTCATTAATCTCAACCACCTCTGCAATTTTTTCTACAATCAATCCTACTACTGTCGATTTTACATTCACCACAATAATACAGGTTCTGTCATTATACTCTAATGGCTTTTGTTTAAATCGAAGGCGGACATCAATAACTGGGACAACCTTTCCTCTCAAATTAATAAGACCTTTAATATAATCCTCTGTTTCAGGAATTGCTGTGATTTCCTGCATCTGAATAATTTCATTCACATATTGAATTGCAAGCCCGAAATATTCATTTCCGGATTTGAAGGTCATATACTTGCCCTTTTCATTGTTCTCATCATTTGAAACGCCTGCTGTCTGTTTCTTCAATTCGCTTGTTTCATCCATATGATTACCGTTCCTTTCTATAATTTTATTCCATTAATCCGGTGGCATCTAAAATTAAAGCAATACTTCCGTCACCAAGCTGTGTACAACCGGATAAACCTTTAACCTTCTTAATATAAGAAGGAATTGGCTTCACAACAATTTCCTGTTCTCCAATCAGTTTGTCAACCAACAAACAAACTCTTTGTTCCTCTACTTCCAGAATCAACATGACTCCATCTTCAACTGCTTCACGGTAATGCTCCAAGCCATACCATCTGCCAAGCCGGAGTACCGGATAACATTCGCCACGTATCATGATATATTCATCGCCATTTGGCTCATAAATCATCATATCTTCTTTCACACGGACAAATTCCTTAATCACACCTGTTTCCAGTACAAAAGAAGAATTTCCCGTTTCCAAAACAATACCATCAATAATAGCAAGTGTCAAAGGAATCTTTAAACTCATAATACTGCCAAGTCCAGGAGTACTTTCAATATCCAGAGTACCACCGATTGACTGTATATTTTGGACTACAACATCCATACCTACGCCCCGGCCGGAATACTCTGTCACCTCTTCATTGGTAGAAAAACCAGGAAGTGTTATAAACTGATATACTTCTTTGTCCGCATATGCCTCATCCGGTTTGTTTTCATCCAGCAATCCCTGTTTTCTTGCTTTTTTCAGTATCTTTTCTCTGTCAAGTCCCTGTCCGTCATCTTCAACACTGATCCAGACCTTTCCGGCTTCCGTCTTTGCAGACAAGATTACTTTACCTTTTTCAGATTTTCCACTTTCCAGACGCTGCTCTTTTTCTTCAATTCCATGGTCAACGGAATTTCTAACGATATGCATTAACGGATCCGAAATCTTCTCAATAATATTCTTATCTACCTCCGTCTGCTCTCCTACCATCTCAAATTCAATGTCTTTCCCCAGCTTTCTGGATACATCGAATACGATCCGGTTCATCTTCTGGAATGTATTGGCCAGTGATACCATCCGCATTGACATGATGACATCCTGCAAATCCGTAGAAATCTTGGATAACTGGGCTGCTGCCTTATTAAACCGGTCAAGATTAAGTCCCGGCACCTTTAAATCCGGATTCTGCAGTACCACCGATTCGGAAATAACTAATTCCCCTATCAAATCCATTAGTTGATCCATCTTTTTTACATTCACACTGATAAAGGTAGCCTTTTCTCCTTTATTTCTATCCTTTGCCAGTTTCTTTGCCTTGCCGGGCTCTTTGGATTTAATAACAAAATCACCCGGTGCCATCTTAGGCTTGGCGGGTTCCTTTTTCTCTTTTGTTTCCTTTGGTTCTTCACTGTTTCCTTCTGCCTTCGCCTCTGCTTTGCTTTCAATTTCCTCCACACTGGAATCCAGATCAATTACCGCTAACGGTTCATCCTGCTCCCCGAAATCAAAGCCTAAGAGAAATTCCTCCGCTTTACACTCATAGACATCTACTTTTTCGATGTCATAACCCACACCGATTATCTTTCGTATCTCTTCTTCACTGCACTGAGCCTGTAAAAGAATCTTAAAACCATCATCAATAATCGTTTGGGCACTTGTTTCATCCGAAATGATATCCTCCGGTGAATACAGTAAATCTTCTGCTATTTCTTTTAATGAATAAACAACCTTATAGGCATGAACATTTGCCATTTCCGTTTCAGGAAAAAAGTTAATATAGATTCTATAAAACCTGCTGGCACTGGTAGCTACAGGTGCTATATAAAAGTGTTTTGGCTCCTCATGTACATTTTCAGGTGGTGGTTCGATTCCTTCCTCCACCCCACCATTTTTAATCATATCCAGAAATTTATCAAGACCCGCTATAATTTCACTGGAATCCCCATCTACCGGGTCACCATTACGAATCTTTTCCATTTCACTTGAAATAAAATCCTCTACTTCTAATACATGTTCAACCAATTCCAAATGCGGTACATGCTCAGGATGGGATTCTCTCAGATAATAGAATACATCCTCCAGCTTATGCGAAACAGCCGTTATATCATCAAACATCATGATGCCCGAAGACCCTTTAATGGTATGCATGGTTCTGAATATCTCATTTATACTGTCCTCATCAAAGCAGTCTGCATCTTTTTGTTCAAGAACTGTCTCCTGAAGCTGTTCCAACAGCTGTCCATTTTCAAACAAATACATGTCCAGCATGCCGTCTGTGCTAAATTCTTCAGCCATATTCTTCTCCTTTCCTTCATATTTCTAATATTCTCTTTTGTTAAATCAGGTTCAGTTTTTTTAATGCCTGTTCAAACTTTTCCTGATCAATGGGCTTTCCGGAATATATCGTACAGCCCAGTTCAAATGCCATCTTGACATTAGATTCATCATTCAGGGCAGTCGTCATAATAACCTTTACTGCCTTATCTTCCGGAATATTTCTTTCTTTCTCCAGATTACGGATACCCACTAATGCCTGGTATCCATCCATAACTGGCATCATAATATCAAGACATGCCAGATCATATGGTTCTCCATCCTCCAAAGCCATCATAAATGCGTCTACCGCTTCCATTCCATCCACAGTAACATCACACTCACCATACTTTGACAGAAATTTTGTCATAAATTTTCTTGTCGCAAAATCATCTTCAGACAATAAAATCTTCATTCTTTCTCTCCTTTACATTTTATTTAAAAGTGAATATGTTCTTTCTGAAATATTGGATAATTTCTCCTGATATTCCACTGCACCCAGATCATAAGCAACCTTTGGCATTCCATAAACAACACAGGAGGATTCATCCTGCCCGATGGTTCTCGCACCGGCCCTCCTCATGGCCAGCAACCCTTTAGCACCATCGCCTCCCATTCCGGTTAAAATAATTCCAACTGCATCGGCACCTGCCGTACTTGCAACAGAATCAAATAATACATCTACTGACGGACAGTGCCCGTTTACTCTTGGACCGGCTTTACATTCCACCTGATAGACACCGTTCACCTTCACAAGCTTCATATGTCTATCCCCACCGGGTGCAATCAGCATATGTCCCGGAAGCACCCTGTCCCCGGTCTCTGCCTCTTTTACCTGAATCCGGCACTGGTCATTCAGTCTTTTGGCATACATTTTCGTAAATCCTGGCGGCATATGCTGTACCACAACCACACCGGGAATATCCGTTCCGAACCCCTTTACAACATCGAAAATTGCTTCCGTGCCACCCGTGGAAGCACCAATCGCCACAATGAGATTACTTTTCTTTCCCGAAAGTGCCTGTTGCTGTCCGCCATTCATCATAACCGTTTTCTTTATATTGCTGATCTTAGCCGTAGAAGCAATTTTAATTTTTACCAAAAGCTCATTTTTAATAAAATCTTCTAGCTGTGAACGATTTGAAACGGCCGGTTTTGCCACAAAATCCACTGCACCTGCCTGCATCGCATCAAACACCTTATCACTTAAAGAACTGATCACCACAACAGGCAGTGGATACTGTGGTATTAATTTCCTCAAAAACTCTATTCCACTCATTCTTGGAAGTTCCACATCTAAAGTCATAACATCCGGTTTTAGTTTCAAGATCGCATCTCTTGCTTCAAAGGGATCCTTTGCCGTTCCCACTACCTGAATTGCCGGATCCTTATTCAAATTCTGAACCAGCAATTCCCTAAATACCAGAGAATCCTCTACAATCAAAACCTTAATTGGCTGCATATATTCATCACTCCCCTTCTCTTTTCCTAAATATTGACGGCTGGATAATCTGAAACGGTGTACTTCCTCTGTCAAGCGTCTCGGTAGTTCCTATAAACAGATATCCTCCAGGTTCTAAAGCATCATATACCTTCTGAACCAATTCCTTTTTTGTCTTCTCATCAAAATATATCATAACATTGCGCAAAAATATAGTATGCATTTTCTTTTTAAAAGGAAACGGATCCATCAGATTAAATTTTCGGAAAATAACCTGTCTTTTTAATTCTTCCGTCACCCTGTACTGGCGACCGCCATCCATCGCTTTAAAAAAGTGTCTTTTCCACGCCTCCGGCAGATTCTTAAGCTGTTCCGCATTATAAACACCTGCCATTGCCTGCTGCAAAATTCCCGTTGACAGATCGGTTGCAAGAAGCTGCGTATCCCATTGCTCTCTTTCCAATCCGAAAAAATCATATAAAACCATTGCAATCATATAAGGTTCTTCTCCTGAGGAGGCCGCACCACACCAGACCCGCACATCCTTTTTGCTTCCTTCCCGCTTTCTTACCCATGGGAGCACCACATTTTTGAAATAATCAAAATGTTCAAATTCTCTCATAAAATATGTGTGATTTGTTGTCAGTGCATCCACCATCATCTTTTCCAAAGAACCTGACTTATCTTTTTCTACCGCATTCATAAATTCGGTATAATTTTTCCAGCCACCTTCCTTCAAACGATTCTCCAGCCGACCGTTTACAATAACCTTTTTCTGGCTTAGATCGATACCATAACGCTGTTTCATATAAACTGAAATTCTTCTAAATTCTTCATCTGTTATCATATTACCATTCCTCCCGTCAAAATAATAGAATTACTCAGTTTAGTATAATTGACGTGATATTTTACAATATATTTTAAAAATATCCGGATTAAATTTTGTACCCTGTTCCCCATTCATAATTTGAAGGGCCTCCTCTTTACTATAATTTTCTTTCTCTGTTAATGTACAATATCGTTCCACAATAGAAACAATCTGTGCAGCAAGCGGAATCTCCTCTTTGCATATTCCATTGGGATAGCCACTTCCGTCCCAGTTTTCATGATGACAACGGGCAATATCAATAGAGGTACGGATAAAATCATTGTAGTCATTATTAACACAAAGATCACTTAACAATTTAGCTCCTATATTTGTATGATTTTGTATGATAATTCTTTCTTCATCCGTCAGTTCTGTTTCCTTTTGCAGCAGTTCCTTCGAAATCCCAATGTTACCGATGTCACAAAGAGGTGCTGCCAACTCTATCGTATCCACATCCGTATCCGAAATCTTATCTTCAAACAAAGCAGAAAGTTGCATTCCCTGTGCCAGAATTCTGCAATTTTTTCTTAATTTCTCTCTATAGGCTTCACTGTAACAGGAATTCTGGGCTGCAACATTTGCCATGGCATACAATATATTTTTTTTCTCTGCTTCCATCTGATCTAACTGTTCCCGAATCGAAATCTGAAGACGCCTGTTCATTTCCATAAGTTCCCTGTTGGCTTCATATAAATGAAGATGCACACCCACTCGAGCCTTCACAACCTCTGAGATAAACGGCTTGGTAATATAGTCCGCACCCCCAAGGAAAAAGCCTTCCACAATATCTTTGGGATCATCAAATGCTGAGATAAAGACAATGGGAATATTTTTT
>CAJUBR010000084.1 GCA_910584695.1 uncultured Lachnospiraceae bacterium | reverse complement strand
ATTTAAAATTCCATTTGTTGTATTGTTCATCAGAATATCTTTTATTACTTGTTTCGGCACACTATTCAATGATGTCATACTAGAAAGCGAATAAATATATTCCACCATATCATCTATATTAGTAACTGCCAATGAATCTATATATTCTAATTTTTCAACTTTTGAAAAGACTTTACTTAAAATCTCATATCCATTTTGAAGTGTAAAATTCTTATTTATGTTATCTTCAACACCATATGCAGAAAGAATTTTTGAAAGATATTCTATAATCCCATGCTCTCCATATGTTGCACAATAAAAATGACCGCCTCTCTTTAATACTCGCCGTACCTCTGCCAAACCTTTATCTATATCAAGCACATGGTATAACATCATATTTGCAATGACAATATCAAATGTTTTATCTTCATAAGGTATCTCTTGAATATCTAAAACCTTATATTCAATATTATCATAGTTACCTATATTGTCTTTTGCTGTTGCTAACATTCCTTCTGAAAAATCAGAAAGTATTAACTTGGAACAATCACCAATCAAAAACTCTCTATTTTTCCACATATCTCCAGTTCCACAGCCTAACTCTAATACTTTAGCTCCTCTATCAATTCTATAATTTGAAACTATCCAGTTCCCAAAACCCATCTTATTCGTTGAGTATTTATCATGAATAGATATTCTTATATTTAAATTATTTGCAGTAGCATATTGCTGTTTTACAACTGATGTGTCATTTATCTTGCTCATAAGTAACCTCACAAATTCATATTTTTCAGTGTATTTACAATTAAAATTATATCACTCAAGTGTGCAGTTTTTTATCTTTTTTGTGCATTTCGTCCTATCATATTATATATTTCCGTATATATGCCCATATCATTTTATATCGCCATAAGAAATAACACAGCATTTCTCAACAGCTAATCCCCGCCAGATATCCCGTTGACCATGCAATCTGTAGATTAAACCCTCCTGTCAGTGCATCCAAATCCAATACTTCACCGGCAAAATACAGACCCGCTGTCAGTCTGGATTCCATTGTGCCGGGATCAATCTCTTTTACTTTCACTCCGCCTTTTGTAATGATCGCCTCATCCCATCCACGAAGCCTTGTTACTGTAAAAAGCAGATTCTTTATTGTCGCCGCTAATTTGTGACGTTCTTCCTTTGTCAGTTCATTTATCTTTTTTTCACCATCTAACCCGCTTTTCTCAATGACAACCGGAATCAAAGCCCGAAGCAGAAGCTTGTCCAGACTGTTTTTTAACTGTTTGTTCTGAAATATCTTAAAATCCTTTAAAATCCGCTCATCCAATTGCTTCTCATCTAATGCCGGCTTCAGATCAATCCTTAAGGTAAGCTCTTTTTCTAAATATTTATGGATATACGCACTCGCTTTTATGATAATCGGACCGCTTACCCCGAAATGGGTAAACAGCATTTCCCCAAAATCCGAATAGACCTTTTTCCCATCTGCATAAATACTGACAGATACATTTTTAAGCGAAATCCCCATCAAATCTTTACAACAGCTGTCTTTCAACTCAAACGGTACTAAAGAAGGCTTCTGCCTTATAATTGTATGCCCCGCCTTCCCTGCAAAGCGGTAACCGTCTGCACATGCCCCGGTTCTCGGATAAGAGATGCCGCCGGTTGCCACAATTACACTGTCTGCATATAATTTCTTATGATTTGCAAGTTGTACACCCTTGCAGATATTATGTTCTATGATCAATGACTCTGCTTTTGTATTTAAGAAAATCTCTGCCTTTCGTTTCCTTAATTCCTTTTCTAATACCTTAATCACATCAGAAGAATGGTCGGATACTGGAAATACACGATTTCCACGTTCTATTTTATATGGCAGTCCGATTTCTTCGAAAAAATCCATTACCATCCGGTTTGAAAAAGAATAAAAAGCACTATATAAAAACTTAGGATTTGTCACAACATTACCAAACAAATCTTCCGTATCACAAGCATTGGTAAAATTGCATCTGCCTTTTCCTGTAATAAATAATTTCTTTCCCAGTTTTTCATTTTGTTCCAATAAGATTACTTCTTTTCCGTTTCTTGCAGCAAAGACAGCTGCCATCATACCGGCTGCACCACCGCCAATTACAATTACCTTTGACATTGTTTTTCCTTTCCGGTTAAACCTTATCCAATGAGTACCTCTTTTCCCCGAAAAGCAAAACCATATTTGCGAATGTGTTCCGGAGTAATCCCCTGATCCAGCAAAGCTCTCTCATACTGCTTTTCCTCAATCTGGGCAAGGGCTGCTCGCAATGTATCGCAAAGAGTTTCCTCTTTTCTCTTATTAAACACTTTAAATTCAATGATAACAGCATCCTCCTCTTCTCTCTTTGGCTGCAGCATAATATCGTATCTGCCAAAGCCACTTTCCCGGTTAGAGGTAATCACATAGCGGTCCTGCAGCTCTACCATAAGACCTAACACAAAACCATGATAAAAGCGTTCCGGCTCCGTGTAGGATGGCTGTTTTCCGGTGTCAAAACTGCTAAATACAGAAGCGGTTACCCGGTTCATATATTCGTTCATGGCATCCAAATCACCAATCATCAAAGCCTTGATAAAATCGTTATAGCAGGTACTTCCCTTCTTGAACCAGCCTTTTATCATATTTCTAAACACCAGCCGGACTTCCAAATTGGTTAGTGTCAGCTCATAATCTTCTTCACATTCCTCCGTATCTAGAATATATCCCCCTGCCTTTACCACTTTTAAATATCCGCTGGCAAGTAACAGACTCCAAATTGCTTCTTCATTATCATCTAACTGGTTGTATACGATCTGTTCGTCCATTTCTGTTACAATTGTACCACCCTGTATCAGAGTCTCAAAACTCTCCTTAATCCGGCGGTTTCCCTCCCGAATCAGCTTACCTGCCAAACTGTTGGCACTAGTATTTGCCCAGTAGATGGAAATTTTTCCGGTATCTAAAAAATTTAAAATAGACCATGGATTATAGATATCACTCACATTTCCAAACATAAAACCATCATACCATGTCTTTACCTCTGCCTTTTTCGCCATATTCATTTCATCCATGGCTGCAAAAACTTCTTCCTCTGTAAATCCAAAGGCTGTAGCATATTCATTGGAAGTAGTGGTAACAACCTTTAAGTTATTTAGATCCGAAAAAACAGACTCCTTGCTTACCCTTGTAATTCCTGTCATAATGGCACGTTCCAGGTAAGGGTTCGTCTTAAAGGTAGAGTTAAATAGACTTCTGGTAAAAGAAACCATCTCCTCCCAGTACCCATTCACATAAGCTTCCTGCATAGGGGTGTCGTATTCGTCTAACAATAGAATTACTTTCTTCTCATAATGACATTCTAACAAAGCGGATAATTGCTGCAATGCCGTTGCCGCCTCTACAGCGGAACTTCCTTCTCTTAAACTATCACGAATATGCCTGTAAAAGGTCTTTTGTTCTGATGATAAACGACTGCTTTCCAGCAAGAAATCATTTCTCACATAAAGGCTATATAATATTTGACAAATCATTTCATAAGCGGAAGCAAAAGTGGTTTCCTTCACATTTGCAAAGGAAAGGCTGATGACCGGATATTTTCCCTGCAAATTACGGTACTTCTCCTCTTTCCAAATGGAAAGTCCTTCAAAAAGCTCCCCCTGTCTTTCATATCTGTTGGAAAAAAAATACTCCAACATACTCATATTCAGGGTTTTCCCAAACCTGCGTGGACGAGCAATTAAAGTAACCGCGTCACCACTCTCCCACCATTCTTTTATAAATTCGGTTTTATCAATATAAAAATAATCATTCTTAATTAAATCACTAAAATCCTGTATGCCAATTGCAACTGTTCTTGCCATCTGCAGACCTCCTTCTGACCTATGCACTTATTGTAGCATATCAAAAAAGAAAATACCACACCAGGTACCTGTAATCTTAACAAAATGTTTCCAAACTGAGGTCATCTGTACTTAGCTGTATTATTTAAGATATATCATAGTATGAAAAATTCTTACCTGCAGTATAGGATAAGATTGACGTATGCCAAATTCATTTCCACATAATATTGTTCTAATTCGTACTGTGCTTTTGCAACAGCCGCTTCCTGCTGTTTTAATTCCAGCTTTGAACTCTCTCCGGCTTCATAAAGAAGCTTTGCGGCATCCAGCTTCATTGTCAGTGAATCCAGTTCCATCTTCTTTGCATCTATATATGCCAATGCATTTCTATAATTTGTTACATATCCCGCCATAGTCATATCATTTTTTTCCATATCTCTGGTAATCATAGGTATCCACCTTGGTGTCCACATCCTGTCCGATTTCCACTACACCTTCCTTCAGATTCCACCTCACGGTGGACACCCTTGGTCTTGGTTGTACCCTTCCCACTACTAGGGCGGATCGGGGTCTTTCACCCGTTAGAAACGTGCGCCGCAGGGTGCACCACAAAAAGCCACGATATATCATATTACAATTGATTTATCGCGGCTTCTTTTACCAATTTTTTTCTGTTATACTTCTATACCGGATATACCCCGTTTTCTGCATCCGCTACTGTCATATCTACTTTCGTCTGCTGAGCTTCTCTATATTTAAAGAAATCCGTTGCAACCTGTGGGAATAATGCGTAAGAAAGCACATCCTCATCCTGCTGCTTATACTGGGCACATTCTTTCTCTAGCTGTTCAAGCTGTGGCTTGATATCGTCTGCCGGACGATAGGTAATTGGCTTTTTCATTCCCAAACTGTCAAGGGCCTTCTTTTGAACCTCTTTATCAACCGGCTTTGTGGTCTGGCCATACTTACCGACTAATAAATCTTTAGATTCCTTTGTCAGCATCTTATAACGCTCACCCATAACTACATTTAATACAGCCTGTGTACCAACGATCTGAGAGGATGGGGTAACCAGTGGAATCTCACCAAAATCCTTACGAACGCGTGGAATTTCCTCTAACACTTCATCGTACTTATCCTCTGCATTCATCTCTTTCAACTGGGAAACCATATTGGATAACATACCACCCGGTACCTGATATAATAATGTCTTAATATTGACACCCATTACCTTTGGACTTAACAATCCCGACTCTAACCATTCCTCACGCAGCGGTCGGAAATAATCTGCAATTTCAGCCAGTAAATTCTGGTCAAAACCGGGATCATATTCCGTACCCTCAAATGCCTTTGCCATAACCTCCGTTGCCGGCTGGGATGTTCCCATAGCAAGCGGTGACATAGCAGTATCAATTACATCACATCCTGCCTCAACCGCCTTCATGTAAGTCATTGCAGCCACACCTGATGTATAGTGTGTATGAAGCTGAATCGGAAGCTTGGAACCGTCTTTCAATGCCTGTACCAGCTCCGTTGCTGCGTTCGGTACCAAAAGTCCCGCCATATCCTTGATACAGATCGAATCTGCACCCATATCCTCAATTCTCTTTGCAATATCTCTCCAATACTCTAATGTATAGGCATCACCTAACGTATATGAAAGTGCAACCTGAGCATGTCCTTTTTCTTTATTTGATGCCTTTACCGCTGTCTGCAAATTGCGAAGGTCATTCAGACAGTCAAAAATACGGATAATATCAATACCGTTTGCAATGGACTTCTGGACAAAATACTCTACCACATCATCTGCATATGGTGCATATCCTAAGATATTCTGCCCTCTGAATAACATCTGCAGCTTTGTATTTTTAAAGCCGTCTTTTAATTTTCTAAGTCTCTCCCATGGATCTTCTTTTAAGAAACGAAGGGAAGCATCAAATGTTGCACCACCCCAGCACTCTACTGAATGATATCCAACCTTATCCATCTTATCAATGATTGGAAGCATCTGTTCAGTTGTCATACGGGTAGCAATCAATGACTGATGTGCATCACGTAAAACTGTCTCGGTAATCTTTACCGGCTTTGCTTCTTGATTTGCCATTTTTTAATCCTCCATATAATATTCTTATATTTACCATTCCACTTTATACACAGCACTGACTCAAAAACCATCTATACTGCGTCCTACAATATAATTACTTTACTCCGAAAATAGCCATAAAGGTTCCCGCAGCCACTGCAGTACCAATTACACCTGCTACATTAGGACCCATTGCATGCATTAACAGGAAGTTTGTAGGATCTGCTTCTGCACCAACTTTCTGTGATACACGTGCTGCCATCGGCACAGCAGATACACCTGCAGAACCAATTAAAGGATTTACCTTTCCCTTTGTCCACCAGCACATCAGCTTACCAAATAACACACCTGCTGTGGTACCAATACAGAACGCAATCAAACCTAACGCTACAATCTTTAAAGTAGAGATATTAAGGAAGGACTGAGCTGTTGTAGTAGAACCTACGGAAGTTCCAAGTAAAATTACTACAATATACATCAGTGCATTGGATGCTGTTTCTGTCAACTGTTTTACAACACCACACTCCCTAAACAGATTACCAAGCATTAACATTCCTACCAATGGTGCAGTTGTAGGAAGGATTAATACTACAACAATCGTAACTACGATAGGGAATAAGATTCTTTCTAATTTGGATACTGGTCTTAACTGCTCCATCTTAATCTTACGCTCTTTCTCTGTAGTCAACAATTTCATAATCGGTGGCTGAATCACCGGCACCAATGCCATGTAAGAATAAGCTGCCACCGCAATTGGTCCCATTAAAGTTCCTCCCATTCCAAGCTTACCGGCAAGGAAAATAGAAGTAGGACCATCTGCACCACCGATAATAGAAATTGCGGCTGCTGCCTTATCGCCAAATCCCATCAAAATTGCAAAAAAGTATGCGGAATAAATACCAAACTGTGCTGCCGCACCTAAAAGAAAACTCTTGGGATTGGCAATCAGCGGTCCAAAATCCGTCATAGCACCTACACCCAAGAAAATCAGGGAAGGTAAAATACTCCACTCATCTAATAAATAAAAATAATGTAATAGCCCGCCTTCTGCTATGATACCTGGAAACATATTTGCCAGTAACATACCAAAGGAAATCGGGACTAGTAACAATGGTTCAAAACCAAATTTAATTGCTAGAACAAGAAATACACACGCAACTGCAATCATTACAAAATTACCCCAGTATAGATTTGCAAAAGCAGTCTGTTCAGCCAAGTTCTGCAACGTAGTCCATATATAATCCATTCGCACTGCCTCCTGTCTAAATGATTCATCTACATTAATTTAATGAAGCAAGTGTATCACCGGACTCCACGCTATCACCAACTGCAACGTTAATTCCTGCTATCGTTCCATCTTCCGGAGCCGTAATTTCATTCTCCATCTTCATTGCTTCAAGAATCATAATAACATCACCACGCTTTACTGCCTGTCCTGCATTTGCTTTAATTGCAAGAATCTTTCCCGGCATCGGAGCCGCAACCTTAACCGCACCTTCTGCACCGGAGGCTGCCGGAGCTGGTGCTGCCGGAGCCGCAACCGGTGCTGCTGTCGGACCTGGTGCTGCCGGAGCTGCGGCCGGAACTGCACCTGCACTTAATTCTTCTACTACCACATCATAAGCTGTACCATTCACTGTAATTCTATAATTTTTCATTATGATATTCCTCCTAATATTATCTTTTCGCTTTTCTGATTGAACGAACGACTAACTGATCACTGCCTCCTAAAGCAGTATTTGCTGCTGTAACTGCTGCCGTAATGACTGCTACTAACTGTGTATCCTCCATTGGATTTACCACTGTCTCTGTATTTGCTGCCGGAACTGCTGTGACCTCTTTTGAAACAGCACCCTCTTTTCTATCTTTCTTATCATTCTTCTTGAAATTACTTTTCCATTCCGTAAACCGAATGCCTGTTTTTGTAATCATTTTATCCAGTCTCTCAAACTGTCCGATAATCAAAGATATAAAAATCAATACAACAAATACCGTACCCATCCCCATTAAAGTATTCGCACCGGCAGTTCCCATCATTTCAGTAAAAGTATAATCCGGTGTTGCAGTAATCTCTTTTACCTGATATGGATCAACATTCTGTTGATATAATGTGTATGCATATGCATATGCCGGATTTTCTTCAAATACAAAGTTATATTCTACGTTACGTTTTTCGTATACAGCGGTTAAGGTAACGATAACATTACTTCCCTCTTCTTCTACCTTCGCATCAATCTCACCTAAGAATTCATCCAACTCTGCCTGTAACTGTTCCTTATCTTCATTTTGTGAATACATTCTTGTAAAATCAAACATGATACTGCTTCCGTCCGCTTTTGAACGATAACCTTTAAATTCTCCACAATCTTTTTTTGCACTGTCAAAATTTGCAATGCCTGTAAGAAGAATCTCGGCTCTTTCTTCCTCTGAATCCTGTAAATATGCCCTTTCAGCATCACTTATATTTTGAAACTGATAAGCTTGCAAAATAGAAGAATAAATAATATTTGTATTCTTATATTCAAAAGTTACTTCTTCCTGACCATTGCTGCAGGCTGTCAGGGAAAAGAAAACAGCAATCATAGAAAATAACAAAAATATTTTTTTCATTTTCATATGGTTATCCCCTCTCTATATTGTACCATGCTTTTTTAATGGTCTGTCTTCTCTTTTCGTATATAACATTTCGAATGCAGCAATCAAACGTTTTCTTGTAGCCGCACCTTCAATGATATCATCTACATATCCACGCTTTGCACTAGACATTGCACTTGACATTTTTTCCGTATACTCAGCCTGTTTAGCAGCTATCATATCCTTATCATAGCTGTCCTTTGAAAATGCATCCGAATACATGATCTTAACAGCCTGCTCCGGATCCATTGTTCCAATCCTTGCTGTTTTCCATGCATATTCAATGTCTGCACCAATTGACTTGGAATTCATTGTCAGATAAGCACTTCCCATTGCATCACCCATTACCAAATTTACCTTAGGAACGGTTGCATTTGCAAATGCGAATGTAAGTTTTGCCGCTGCTTTTGCCATACCAGCTTCTTCCGCAATTGTTGCTTTGTATCCCTTTACATTGGTCAAAGTCAACACCGGAATATTAAATGCATCCAGGAAATTGACAAACTCTGCTGCGATATATGCTCCTTTGGTAGATAACATATCTCCACCATCTTTTATCTGATTCGCTACACATCCTACTGTTGTGCCGTTTAATTTGATAAATCCGATTACCATATCCTTTGCATATTCCTTCTTAAGTTCCACAAATATATTGCTGTCAGAAATATGGGTAAGCACGGCTCTCGCATCATCTGCAAGACCTTCCAGGTTCGGAATCTCTCTGTTTAAATCATCCATACAGTCTGAAAAATTAGAATCATCTTCATTGTTAGACGGAAGAAATGCAATCACCTGTCTGATCTTACCTAATACTGCAAGATCATCCTCTAACACCTCGTCCACCAAAGCAGAATTGCTTTCCTGATACTTGGCACCTGCAGTATCCAGCTTGTCCACATAATTCCGATCTAATGCATTCGGGCTGTTCACAAACAATCTGGCATTGTCCTTTACCATATATGTGATATCAGATAATGCAGGAATAATGGTACTTCCGCCACCACATACACCAAAAACACCTGTAATCTGAGGTATTACACCGGAAGCCATCGACTGTTTTAAATAAATGCTGCCAAAGGCATTTAACGAATCTGCCGCCTCCTGTAATCTTAAACCTGCACAATCTACTAATCCAATTACCGGAGCACCCATTTTTAGTGCCATATCATAGATTTTTGCAATTTTAGCTGCATGCATTTCACCAATGGAGCCACCTAACACCTTGGCATCCTGACTATATACATACACCAATCTTCCGTCAATCGTACCGTAACCTGTTACGACACCATCTGCCGGTGTTTCATAGTCTTTTGTGTTAAAGTCGGTATTTCTAGCAGTAACATAAGCACCAACCTCAACGAAACTTGAGTCATCAAGTAAAGATTTGATTCTATCACCTGCTGACAACGTAAGTTTATTACTCATTTTTAGCCCTCCGTTTAAATTTATTATAAGGCTTACAACGTAAACCAAATTTTAGCCAATTGTATTGTATTACTTTTAAGGCATTATTTCAAGTGAAACTTGTCAGAAAAAACCAAAGAATCATGATGATTAAACGCATTGCACTCTCACTTATTATTTTCAGCAAGCACTCCCTTATTATGAATCAGATAATCAAACAACGAAACAACTGTAAGGATTAAAGCCGCATAAATCAGAACCTCTTCTATCACATAAATAATGCCAGCCAAAGAAGGAAATACGCTTCCCAGATCAGCAAGAAGAATGCAGAGCATAATCATCTGTTCTGCTGTTTTTATTTTTCCCCAGATTCCGGCAGCAATTACAATTCCGTTATCTGCTGCCACAAGACGGAAGCCGCTGATAATAAATTCCCTCGCTATAATGATAATCACAATCCAACACGGAATCCTTCCAATTTCTACAAAGGCAATCAGGGCGGAACATACTAAAAGCTTATCTGCAAGGGGGTCCATAAATTTTCCAAAGTTTGTAACCAGATTATATTTTCTGGCAATCTTTCCATCCAGCATATCCGTAATAGATGCGATGGCAAAAATAACAAGTGCGATCCAGTTTCCGTAAGGAACTGCTTCCCAAAGCATTGCCACCAAAAAAAACGGTATTAATATTGT
>CAJUBR010000083.1 GCA_910584695.1 uncultured Lachnospiraceae bacterium | reverse complement strand
GATCTCAACGGCTGCTAAAATCATGACAGAGGCGGTGAATGGTTCTTTTTCAAGAATCCAGTGTACACCGGATTTGCTGCCAAGTGACATTATTGGAACACAGATTTTAAATTATAAGACAAATTCATTTGAGACGAAGTTAGGACCAGTATATGCGAACTTTGTTTTGTTGGATGAGATTAACCGTTCCAGTGCTAAGACCCAGAGTGCGATGCTGGAGGTGATGCAGGAACAGCAGGTTACTATTGGTGGAAAGGTATACCATATGCCGGAGATTTTTACTGTAATCGCGACGCAGAATCCGATTGAGCAGGAGGGTACCTATCTGTTAGCAGAAGCCCAGTTGGACCGGTTTTTGTTAAAGGAGAAATTGACTTACCCAAATCAGGAACAGGAATACGAAATTTTAAACCGTATTGAGAAGAATGTGTTTACCACACAGCAGGAAGTTGCGGATCTTGCGGATATATTATATTTGCAGGAACTTGTGCAGAGAGTGTACATAGATGATGCGATTAAAAAATATATTGTTGCCATTATCAATGCCACCAGATATTCATCCGGATTCATTTCACCGGAACTGGCAGAGTATATTACTATGGGTGCAAGTACCAGAGGTGCCATCGCACTGATGGAGGTTTCAAAAGCAGTTGCATTGATGCGTTGCAGAAACTACGTTACACCGGAGGATGTGCAGGCTTTAGCTCATAGTGTACTGGGACATCGGATTACCTTGAATTATGCTGCAGTAGCAGATGGAGTGAGTGAAGAGCAGATTATTGATGCGATCATAGGAGCAATACAGACACCATGACAATGAATTTTGTGACCAAAATCAGGGCAAAAGTGAATATATATGCAAGCAGGAAGAGCAGTAATCTTTTTGATGGTTCGTATAAGTCTATTTATCAGGGAAATGGTCTGGATTTTGAGAATTTACGTGAGTATATTCCGGGAGATAACATTCGTGATATTGACTGGAAAGCATCTTCAAGAAGCGGTACAATACTTGTAAAACGCTATGTTGCCGAAAAGAAACATAATATTATGCTAGTGTTTGATACCGGAAAGAAGATGACGGGTCACACTAAAAATCTGGAGATTAAGAAAGATTTGGCATTAAATGCAGGCGGTATTTTAGGGTATCTTGCCGCAAGAAATGGTGATAATGTGGGAGCGGTATACAACCGCAGCGGATTGATTCAGTATCATCAGTTTCGGACCGGACTGCATAATATTGAACGTATTCTTACGATCTTTGACAGAGAAAATTTTGAAGGCGGCAAAACGGATTTAGAAAAAAGTCTGGAATATCTTGCTAAGAATATCAAACGAAGAATGGTTATCTTTATTATTAGTGATGCAATGGGAATCAGAGATGTCAGGGAGAGCACATTAAAGAAACTGACCGGATTGCATGATGTTTTGTTTGTTCAGATTGGAGATGCAGATTATACAGATGGAACGGCCTATAATCTTGATAAAGATGTCTATATTCCAGAGTTTATTACTGGGAATAAGAAGCTGATTCGTATGGAGCAGGAGACCCGGCAGAGGCTGGATAAAGAAAATGCGGGCAAACTGTTAAAATATCGAATCATCAGCACACGGATTGATAAGGAAGAAGAGATGGTGGAGAGGATAATTGAATTGCTGGAAGGGCATAGGTATGCAGGCAACCGTTAGATTGGGAGGAAAGAGATATGGCAAGGAACATGAAATCAGGAGAATGGGAATATACGGACAGATGTTATATTAGGAGGTTTCTGACATGCCGATAACTGTTGAATTGCAGGATATGTTTTTATATTCCCTTCTTCCGGTTGCACTGGCGGTATTACTTGTTGTAATGGCAGGCTTGATAGGACTGGTTGCTTTTTTGTTGAAAAAGAAGGCAAAGAAGCCGGAGGTGGTAATGCCCGCATCTGCTGCGAAGCCGGTATCCTGTAATCAGGTAAAGGAAAAGTATTATGCCCTTATCCATGATCTGGAGATGAAATGTCACGGTGGCAAGGTTTCGAACCGGAAGGCATATCAGGAAATCAGCCGGATCATAAGACATTTTGTGTATGAGGTGACCGGTATTAAGGTGCATCATAATACATTGGAGGAGATTAAGAAGCTAAATATGCCGGATCTCTATACCATGATTGAAGAGTGTTATGCACCGGAGTTTTCAGTGGATAAGAGTGGCAATATTTACGATACGATGAATAAAGCAAGGACGGTAATAAAAGAATGGCATTAGTTTTCCCATGGGTTTTGTATATTGGCGTGCCGGTTGTAATGATTCTGGGGCTGTTTCGATCAAAAAAGAAAACTACATATCAGAATGGCAAACGGATAGCCAATACCGATCTCATCGAAGAGACGGACTACTATAAAAAACTATATAGGGAGTATAAGATTTTGTCAGGTGCGGCGATGCTTGTTTTATTAACTGCGATTAGCATTGGGTGGGTTCTGGTGTCAAGACCGGCGAAGGTGGATACTGTAAGTCCGGAAATCCGGAACCGCGATATTTTTCTGTGTATGGATATTTCAGACTCTGTGGATGAGCTGAATCTTAACATGTGTAATGAATTGAAAGAAGTTGTTAAAGAATTAAACGGTGAGCGGTTTGGGATTACGATATTTAATGGACAATCTGTTTTACTGGTTCCCCTTACGACAGATTATCAATATGTTCTTGATACATTGGATTCTTTGAAGGTTTCTTTTCAGGAAAGTATTGGAAAAAGCAGTCTGGATTTTGATTACTTTGCAGATGCTACAAGCTTGAATACCTATTATTATAAGTATGAGGGAACACTGTTAGAGGAAGGCAGTTCATTTATTGGTGATGGTCTGGCATCCTGCCTGTATAGTTTTCCTGATTTGGAGAGCAATCAGGAACGTTCGAGAATGATTATACTTATAACAGATAATGAGTTGAACGGTGAACCATATGTTACCTTGGAGGAGGCAGCGGAACTTTGCAGGAAAAACAGTGTTAAAGTTTTTGCCATTGCTCCGGAGAATGTTACAGATGAAAGTGTATTCAAACGTGCGGTGGAAGGAACCGACGGCGGATACTATAAAAGCACATCGGCTAAGGCCTATGACCAGCTGCTTGCAGATATTAAGAAGACTGGTACTTCGACAATGAAGCAGACAAAGACTATGATTACAGATCGGCCGGAAACGTTGTTCCTATGTCTGTTGGTTTGTGTTGGCATTTACTTCCTGTTGAGTAGAAAGGTTAAGTTATGATAATAAATCCGATTATTCCAATATGGGCTATGACAATCATAAGCATTTTCTTTTTATTCTTAAAGAGAAAAGGCAAAATAAGTTATATAAGACAGATCTTGATTGTAATTTTATTATTTGTGATTAATATGAGAATTATGGTTCGCGGTGATGATGTTCCGACGGTAATGCCCAAAGTGGATGTATTATTTGTTGTAGATAACACCATCAGCATGCTTGCTGAGGATTACAATGGGAACGGCAGACGGATCGATGCAGTGAAAAACGATTGTAAATATATTATAGGGCAGCTTCCAGAGGCATCCTTTTCGGTAGTGGCATTTGGAGATTCCGTACAGACGATGGTTCCGTATACAGTGGATGCGAATATGGTTGTTGAGACGATCGGTCTGCTGCAGGGACAGTCGAAGTATCATGCCCAGGGAACCTCTCTAAATGAAGCTATGGGGGCGATGGAACAAATACTTGATGACGGAAGAAAAAATTATAAAATCCTGTTTTTTATCAGTGATGGTGAAGTGGTGAACAGCGAAGAATTAAAGTCCCATAAGGGACTTGATCAGTATGTAGATGCCGGAGCAGTTTTAGGATATGGAACTCAAAAAGGTGGTCCGATGAAGACAGTGGAGTATTTGGAGGAAGAGTCAGAGTATCTTTATTATTATGATAATTATGAAGAAAAGCTGGCAATGTCCAAGATTGATGAAGAAAACTTAAAGCGTATTGCTTCAGATTTTGGTGTTGATTATGTCCATATGACAAACCAGTCTGAAATAGGCGGAACCATGAAAGATTTGCAGGCAAAGGTGAATAGTATAGAACTTACGAAAGATATGGAATCCAAGGAGGGCTATACAGACATCTATTATCTGTTTGTCATTCCGCTGGTACTATTGCTTATTGCAGATTTTATTTATTATAAGAGAAGAATATAGGCATTTGCGAAACGCTGTTTTCGTTACCGACCGTTGTACAATATAGACAATATCAACGCTGGGCACGAGCCAAGGCATACCTTTATACTAAGCTCGGAAGTACCTCGCTAAGTATTCAGGCATTTCGCTGCTTGTCGCTCGTAATGGTACATAAGGTGCCAAAATACGGCACCAGCCAAGGCACACTTTCACACTAAGCTCGTGCAAGCACTCACTAAGTGTTCAATGCGAAGTACCAACGGCTCCAAAGCACCCTGCTTATGATATTGTCTATATTGCACAACTAGATTTTGAAAATAGGGAGTTTCGCAATTACCTAAGAGAAGAATATAGAGAAGGGAAAGCTTGCAACGTGAAAAAAAAGATTCTGATAGGTATCTATATTGTAATGCTGCTGTTTTGCGGTAAACTGGTTTTTAATTATATTTACAATGCAATTGTTATATATCATTATCACCAATATGATTATACAGTTAGTGTAAAGCCTCTTTTGGTATTTAACTGGATGGAACCGTATATTGCACATTATAATCAGGGGAACCTTTATTATAAAAATGATCGTTTTGAGGATGCGGTTGCATCTTATCAAAGAGCACTCAAACTGTATCCGCCGGAGAAAAAGGAATGTGCGATCCGGATTAATCTGGCATTGGCAATGCTTGGAACAATGGATGAAGATTATTCAGCCTCTGAACATGTGGATACTTCTTTGGAGATTTTGCGGGGAGCGAGAGAGATTTTGTTAGAGGATGGGTGTGCTACGGAAAATGGAGATGGTCACAGTGAGACTGCGGAGCAGTTAAAAGCAGAAATCGAAGCAATGATACAACAGTTAGAACAACAGCCAGAAACCGGGGAAGAAGAGAACGAAAAAACAAAGGAAGAAAAGAAGCAGGAGGATACGGAAGACGCTTTTGAGAATGATGTGAAAAAGACTTTACAGGAAAAGCAGGAGAAGGCAACCAAAAGCCGCAGGGAATCTTTGGATGAGTATGAGAATTTTAATAAGAGCTTTAACTTTGATGCAGACGGGTATATCTGGTAGGATTATGACAAAGAAAGTAACAGTTCCGTTCTTTGCTGCCGATGCCTGTAATTTTAATAAAATGTTTCTGAAGAA
Source organism: uncultured Lachnospiraceae bacterium (assembly GCA_910584695.1). Classification (GTDB taxonomy): domain Bacteria; phylum Bacillota; class Clostridia; order Lachnospirales; family Lachnospiraceae; genus CAG-590. The sequence continues at coordinate 5,560 of CAJUBR010000083.1, read as the reverse complement.
AAGGTTGTAAAGAAAAAAAGGTTGACAAGTGTCCTTCTTTTGTATATACTAGTCAAGGTTAATGTAAAGAGAAAATACTTTACACGAGGTGATCAGATGGAAAAGATGGTGAGACAGGCATTATTATATGATTTTTATGGTGAATTGTTAACCGAGCATCAAAAATCCATCTATTCCGATATTGTACTAAATGATCTATCCTATTCGGAAGTCGCAAAAGCAGAAGGAATCAGCAGGCAAGGCGTATATGATTTGGTAAAACGCTGTGATAAGATTCTGGAGGACTATGAGAGTAAGCTTTTATTGGTAGAGAAATTTTTGGATACGAAAGAACGTGTCAGCCGGATTCATGAACTGGCTACAGAGCTTAAAAGTATGGCAGACGGAGCAAAATTGCAGGATAAGATTAACGAGATTGAAACAATTTCCAAGGCAATTTATGAAAGTTACTAAGGAATAGTTCCTAAAGTCAGAGGATATAAATAGATTGTTGTAACGGTGTTTAAGGCTGCTAGGAGGTAGTATATGGCATTTGATAGTTTATCCGATAAACTCCAGAATGTATTCAGGAAGTTAAGAAGCAAAGGTTCTCTTACGGAGTCTGATGTTAAGGAAGCGATGAAAGAAGTGAAACGGGCGCTTTTAGAAGCAGATGTTAACTTTAAGGTCGTAAAACAGTTTATCAATTCTGTCAGTGACCGGGCAGTTGGTGAAGATGTTTTAAAAGGACTTAACCCCGGGCAGATGGTAATTAAGATCGTTAAGGAAGAAATGGATAAATTAATGGGTTCCGAGACGACAGAGATTAAGTTGCTTCCGTCAAACGAAGTAACCATCATTATGATGTGCGGACTTCAGGGTGCAGGTAAAACCACAACCGTTGCAAAGCTTGCAGGGCAGTATAAGGTGAAAGGAAAGAAATGTCTTTTGACTGCCTGTGATGTGTATCGTCCTGCAGCCATCAAGCAGTTGGAAATCAACGGAGAAAAACAGGGAGTTCCGGTTTTTACAATGGGAAACCAGAATTCACCGGTGGACATTGCAAAAGCGGCTGTTGAACATGCCGCAAAGAATGATATTCAGATTGTATTTTTGGATACAGCCGGACGGCTTCATGTGGATGAAGCGATGATGGAAGAGTTAAAGCAGATAAAAGAGCATGTTGCAGTAACCTATACCATTTTGACAGTGGATGCCATGACCGGTCAGGATGCGGTAAACGTAGCAACGAATTTTAATGAACAGATTGGTATAGACGGTGTTATCCTTACCAAGTTAGATGGTGATACCCGTGGTGGTGCCGCACTTTCCATCAAGGCAGTTACCGGCAAGCCGATTTTTTATGTCGGTATGGGTGAGAAGCTTTCGGATTTAGAGCAGTTTCATCCCGATCGTATGGCAAGCAGGATTCTCGGTATGGGAGATGTAGAGTCTTTGATTGAAAAGGCACAAAATGCCATTGACGAGGAGAAGGCAAAAGAAATGGAACAAAAGATGAAAAAAGCGTCTTTTGATTTCAATGACTTTTTAGACAGTATGGCTCAGATGGAAAAAATGGGTGGCATGCAGGATATGCTTTCCATGCTCCCGGGAATGGGCAGCCAGCTTAAGAATGTAGAGATTGACGAGAAACAGTTGAATCGTCCGAAATCCATTATTTTGTCCATGACAAAAGAGGAACGGGCAAATCCGGATATCATTAATCCGAGCCGCAAAAAAAGGATTGCAGCCGGTGCGGGAGTGGAGATTAGTGAGGTAAACCGCCTGATGAAACAATTTGAACAGATGAGGAAAATGATGAAACAAATGTCAGGAATGTTAGGCGGAAAGCGGGGTAAACGGTTTCGTATGCCTTTTGGATTTTAGAATTTGATGTACAAACCATTTTGGTTTAGACATAAAGGAATAGCAGTACTTAAGGTACAGAAACAAAAGGAGGTGAAATAGAAGGTGGCAGTAAAGATGAGATTAAAGAGAATGGGATATAAGAGACATCCTTTCTATAGAGTAGTGGTTGCAGATGCACGTTCTCCAAGAGATGGAAGATTTATAGAAGAAATCGGTACTTATGATCCTAATCAGGAGCCTAGCGTAATTAAAATTGACGAGGACGCAGCTAAGAAGTGGCTAGCTAACGGTGCACAGCCAACAGATACAGTGGCAAAGCTTTTAAAGCAGGCAGGTATCGAGAAATAGGACTTGGGAGGTTATTCGTAGATGAAAGAATTAGTAGAAGTAATAGCAAAATCCCTAGTTGATCATCCGGAAGAAGTTGAGGTAACTGAAACCTCAAAAGATGATGCCATTTATGTTGAGCTAAAAGTTGCCCAAGAAGATATGGGAAAAGTAATCGGTAAGCAGGGTAGAATTGCAAAATCTATTCGTACAGTTGTGAAAGCAGCAGCTTCAAAGGGTGATAGAAAGGTAATTGTGGACATTAAATAAAGAATGTTCCTATGCTTTTAGAAAATCTGCAGGCAGGAGTTAATCCTGCCTGTTATTTTTAGCCAAAATGTGTTATGGTAGTAGAAGAATGATTTTTAGGAGGAAGAATGGACGATTTATTACAGATTGGTATTATTACATCAACACATGGTATTAAGGGAGAAGTGAAGGTATTTCCTACAACAGATGATAGAAATCGGTTTCAGGTATTGAAGGAGTGTTATATTGAATTTAAAGATGAAATGCTGCCGGTGAAAGCAGCTGGATGCAGATTTTTTAAAAACATGGTGATTTTAAAATTTGAGGATTTTAATGATATCAATAAAATAGAAAAATATAAGCAATGCAGGCTTTTTGTTGATAGAGAACACGCAGTTCCATTGGGTAAGGATGAATATTTTGCGGCAGATCTGATGGGACTGACAGCAGTGAAAGAGGATGGCAGTATTTTGGGAAGCCTTACGGAAATTATTCCCACTGGTGCAAATGATGTTTATGTTATTACAGATGAAAACAAAAAAGAATATTTGCTACCTGCCATTAAAGAATGTATCTTAAAGATTGATATGGAAAACAGGAAAATGGCGGTTCATCTAATGAAGGGAATGGAGGAATAAGATGCATTTTCATATATTAACCTTGTTTCCGGAGATGGTAATGGAGGGGTTGAATACCTCCATTACCGGAAGGGCTGTGAAAAACGGTCATATTACGATTGAAGCTGTCAATATCCGTGATTTTGCAGAAAATAAGCATGGACATGTGGACGATTATCCTTATGGTGGAGGTGCTGGAATGGTGATGCAGCCGGGACCGGTTTATCGGGCATATGAGTATACCGCAAAGGCGATTGCCAAACGCAGGTCAAAGGAAATGGCAGAAGAAGGGACTGACTGTAAGGAAGAATTGGATATACAATCCGGGAATCGGAACGGAAAAACAAGAGTGGTTTATATGACACCTCAGGGAAACGTATTTCGTCAGTCCATTGCGGAGGAATTATCCAAAGAAGAAGACCTGATTCTTCTTTGTGGACATTATGAGGGAATCGATGAGCGTGTGCTGGAGATGATCGTGACGGATTATTTGTCCATTGGAGATTATGTTCTGACTGGTGGGGAGTTACCGGCTATGGTGGTGATCGATGCGGTTTCAAGACTGGTGCCGGGAGTGCTCAATAATGATGTCAGTGCAGAATTTGAAACATTTCATGACAATCTTTTAGAATACCCGCAGTATACCAGACCGGAGGAGTTTATGGGAAAAAAAGTGCCGGAGGTATTGCTGAGTGGTCATCATAAAAATATTGAGGCATGGAGATTGGAACAGTCGATTCAAAGGACGAAAGAGCGGAGACCGGATCTGCTTGTTCAAAGGGAGAATAAGAAAAATTAGGGGTAAACGAAATAGAAAAAAGGCAGAATCAGAAAGGAGTGGATGATAAAGTGGAAGTTGCACAACACAATCATTATGACAGTCCGGAATTTGTTAAGATAGCAGAAGAGATTTATGAATATCAGGGGAAGAAACAGGAGTTAGAGCTCAGCCTTAACTCAGAACGATTTCATTATAGCTATATTTCAAAACGGAAAGACCTGGTAGTACATGAGGTGTTTTTCCGTCTGCTTTTTATTGTACCATTAACATTATTGCTGATTGGGGCCATTTTTTTGATGTTATTTTTCATTATTGATTCTCAGGAAGGGGATAGTGGGACAACAGAGAATATAGTTTATGATTCGATAGAGGCTCCCTTTTCCGATTCTGGCGATGCTGGCGGTGATGGAGTGGCATTTTTACTTTGTACTTTTTTTGTAGTATTTGGTGGATATGCCGATATAAAGCTTCTGATACGGGAAACGAAAATGCTGATCCTTCTTAGTGTCAGTAGAGATGATGAAAGGGCATTAAGATTTGCTAAAAAACATGATATTAATACCTTTCAAAGTGATGAGTATCAGTCAAGAGAAAAGATAAGCTGGATGGAAAGCGAAATTTCTTTGATAGATGACCGGATTTTAGTGTTACGAAAAAAACAGCAGAAGCTGTTGGATGAACAGGCAGAAACAGAACGCAGATTACAGGAAGAAGATGCATTAAGAGACGAGACTTCCGATGCACAAGGAGGATTTACATTAAAGAAAATCAGTATGGGAACCCAGAATGCAGATATGTTATATGAATTTTATAGAAGTGAGGAGCATTATATTCAAAATGACCTGCTTCGGTTAGAGGGACAACTGCTTCATACGGAAAAGGAAATTGTAAAGATTAATGAGGAGTTTCTGGAAATAAAAAAGAAAATGATTCTTTCTCTGATTGTTTTTGTGTTCCTGATTGTAATTCAGTCTGTTTTTACAGGAATTGCCGCAATTATAACTAATTTTATCTGTTTTATTGCAGGGCTTATTTATGTATTTTATGCTGAGAAAAAATGGAAACAGCCTATTTTATTATATTTTATAGAAAATGACAGCGATTTAACAAAGGAATATGCATTTGTGAATAATATTCTTCCAGCGAAAATGAGGCGGGAGGAATTACTAAACGAGATGGACTATTACAAAAAGGAACTGATCAATATTAAGAAAAAAAGGGAAGCTATCATTTTTTCCTGATTTTTACTTGCATTTTTCTTTTGTATATGTTAAATTATATGAGTTGTTAATTTTTGATGGTCCTCTGCAAGTGAACATTGGTTCGTAAATATGCCTTGCAAGAACGTCATATATTCTAAGGAGGCTCGTGATGAACGATATTATCAAGAACATTGAAGCTGCCCAGTTAAAGGCAGAAGTTACAGACTTTAAGGTTGGCGATACTGTTAAAGTATCTGCTAAGGTAAAAGAGGGTAACAGAGAAAGAATTCAGATTTTTGAGGGAACTGTAATCAAGCGTCAGGGTGGAAGCAACAGAGAGACATTTACAGTCAGAAAGAATTCAAATGGTGTAGGGGTAGAAAAGACCTGGCCATTACATTCTCCGATTGTAGAGAAGATTGAAGTTGTAAGACGCGGTAAGGTTAGACGTGCAAAATTATACTATCTGCGTAACCGAATCGGTAAGGCAGCAAGGGTAAAAGAATTAGTAAAATAATTTTTTTAGGAATGAAGGG
>CAJUBR010000082.1 GCA_910584695.1 uncultured Lachnospiraceae bacterium | reverse complement strand
AAGCAATGTGTCAGCAGGCTGTATGTATATACTATCTTTAAGTTAAGTAATCCCCGTTTTGCTAGTTCTACCGTTTTAGATAATGAAGTAAATATTAATGAACAAAATATTATTAAATATTTGGTGAAATATGGGAAACTTTTTGAAATTATTAGCAGTATAATTAAAAATAATGGATTGTATTGGGAAGAATGGTTATCTTGTGTTCCCGACAATGATGGTAAACTTATTGTATTAGAAGGTAACCGTAGAATTTCTGCGTGCAAAGCAATCTTAGACGAAACCTTACTTCCGGAAGACAGACGTCCTGAAATTAACACTATCACAGACCCGAACTCTCTTTATGCAAATATATCTACTATTAGAGTAGTTATTTATACTAATCCAGATGACGCTCAGAATTATATCACAGCCAAACACACTAATCCTGAAATTAAAAAATGGGAAACTTTTGAACAATGTAACTATTTTTACTCTCAATTTATTCAAGGCATTACTATTCAACAAATCACAAAGCATGTTAATGTATCAAAAGCAACTATTATTAAAGATATCAAGAAATTTGGATTATTTAAAAACGTTTTTGATGCAACAAAAAAAGTACATCCTGATTTAGAAATTGAAGGCATTTCTATTTTACCTTTAGTAGATAAATTTATGCCTACTTTGATATCAAGTAAAGCACCTTTTGGTCTAAACTTAACTTTTAATGAATCTTCATACACATATTCTCCATCACCGGCAAAAGCAGACATATATGATAAAATCTTATTTATGTTAGGAGAAGCTTTTTTCGTTCGAGAACCATTAAAAGGCAATGATTTAAATAAACGAAATAACTCTAATGAATATAGAATCAGCACTGATGAGATTAAATCAAAAATAAAGGTAGCAACACTTATTGAACAAAATATTCGCATTCCCGGATTAAAAGAGCTGATAGCCGCATATAACGAGTTACCCAAAAGCAGTTCGGCTCAAAGTGAAGAATCTTCCGCTCCCTTAACCACACCAGCACCATCAAATACTACACCTTCCCAAACTCAAGCCGAAAGTGCCCCAACAACCACATCAAACCCTACTACACAGCAATCTGTACCTCAAAAAGAATATGAATTTTTTGAAGATTTGGATTTTACCGCTCTTAATCCACAGAATCCTGATGACTTAGGGTTATACAGAGTTTGTGACGAGATTGTCAAGATATCAAAATATAACAGCAATGCCGGTTATAAAAATTTTCCAATCGCAGCAACATTTTTATTACGTTCTTTAATTGAACAGACTCTGACACGCCAGCTAAAAAAAGTCAATGCATATGAAAGATTATGCAATAGAAATAATAATAATACTAAAACTCCAGAACTGGGAAAAATGATTGAACATATAGTTAAGCAATGTAGAAATAACAATTATAGCCTACTAAATAATGATGCAGACTTAGGGAAACTTTTCTTTCAAACTTTTGATGGTCAAGCTACAAAAGATCAATTAGATACTGTTATTCATAAACCACATACGATACAGCCAGATAAAAATTTCTTAAATGCATTAACCAAGCAAGGAATCAAAACTATAATTCAAACCATCATTTCAGATATGTATATAACAGAAGAGGCAGGTTAACATCCTGCCTTTTCTTCATAGTCCCGCAAATAAGTATATCTATACTTTTTATCATAGTATTTTAAAATTCTATCAAATATACCATGATTATACTGAACCAGTGTTCCGGACAAAATCTGAATCAACATATTTTTTTCATCTTCTGACAGTTCATTGTAATATGCTCTCCAAATTTGTGTATAACCCTTTTCTTCATAATATTGTCTATAGATAATAAAATCTTTTGGCATTGCCAGTATTTCATAAAATTCTTCCACATTCCTTCCAAATGCCCGTTCAAAAAATTCCTCTCCATCTGCTACTACCCCCTTGGTTACCAATAAAATAGCTGGAATACTTTGAAGATATTTTTTATTCCAATGTTCTCCAATATGGCTTCTATCTGTTTCTGTAATAGGCATATATTTCATCGGAAATGAAAACATATTGATTCCCAGTTCTTTTGCTAAATCAATATTAATTTTAATTCTGTACCATAAATCCTCTGGTTTATCATTAAAATTATATAACATATAATTTGAAAATTCTTTCACTCCACATTCAGATGCAGTCCTGACTGCTCTTTTATATATTGTGACAGCTCTCTGATTATAATGGTCAAACGCAATTCTCACCGGACGCAATGGTAATTGTGCTAATATTTTCATTTTTTCCGGAGTCATTCTAGCAGCCTCTAAGCCCTGGTTAAAATCAACATATCTTTTTAATTTTGTCTTATTTTTATATTTGTTAATATATATTCTTATCCAATTCTTATGTGTCTTCATGAAATATTTTTTATCTTTGCTACAGTCTAGTAACTTTAAGATATACTCATATTCTTGCTTTTGTTTTTCATTCCTTATTCGTCTTTTTAATGATATCAGATACTCTACTGCAGAATCTACAATTCTTTCATGCAAAAAAGGAGTTTCCGCCTTTCGTACAAAAATATCAAATGCATTCTCTTTTATATACGTTGGTTGTTTTGTAAACCCTACTTCCTGCATATCTGCAACCACATCCTGCAGTTCTTGAACCGTTAGATTAAATATATTATTATCCAGTAATAACAAATTTCTTTTTTCACCATATTTCAAATTCACTTCCTGAACCTGCCTCTTAATATTATTCGTCATATGAAATTGTGGCTCCAATATTGGGACTGCACAGAAAGAACACTTATTAGGGCAGCCTCTAGTTGTATATGCGAAATAATTCCCATTAGCCGGATACTCATACTCTATCTGATCCAATATGTCATAATCTAACGGTAACTGATCTATATTCACATGATCATTTAATCCAAGAATGCCAGAATCTTCCAATAAACCTGCCATTAGATTATGAATTCCTGTATCCTGTGCCACTCTATCATATAGAATCGTAACCATAATGCCACCTAAATAAATATTATCATCATCTATATATTTTTGATAATATTGCAATGTTTTTATAACTTTGTCATAGTAAAATGTAAACAAACTTGTAATATACACTCTATCTGGTCCAAATTCCAATATTTCTCTTTCAGACATGCAGCCCTTATAAAATCTTACAATATCCCCTCGGTTTCTGTGATATGTACTAATTTTCATCAATCCCATTGGAGGATACTTATTCTTATAACCAGGCTCAACTAACAATACTTTCATTTTATTTCTCCTCTGTAATCTTAACTTAAAATTATACTAATTTCATTCAATAATTACAACTACAAATTTTTAATATATAAACATCCTTATCTAATTTTTCATACGTATCGTACATATTAAAAGAAATAGTATAAGTATCCATATATTACTTTCTTTTCAATAACCCTATAGTATAGATAGGGTGCAATTTTTGACATAAGAGGATTCAAATACGCAGAATTTTCCTGATTTTATCCATGCAGGATATCATTCTGCCTTTCAGATTAGACATAAAAGTCCGGAAGGATATCCCAAGCCATTTGTCTTGCAATATCTTCCGGAGTTTTTTATATGTACAGGCAACAGGATTCTTCTTGCTGGTAATCAAAGTCTTACCTTGTGTATTATGTATAATATTTTCTGCCTCCTGATTAGAATCCGTCACATCCTTTTGTGCATTCTGCATATCCTCTACAGCTTCTTCCGGCATTTCGCAAACCTTTCCTGTAAGCTGCATGATAAAGTATTCCCGGTTGTGCATGATTGTATATTTTATTTTCAGCAACCCTTTATCACGCAGGGAATGCAACAAACGCATAAGAGAACGTCTTCTGATTCCCACTGCATCCATAAATACTTCCGGCAAATCATAAACAACCCCTTTCTTGTTTGCACGGTGATATAAATATATGAGTAAAAGTTTCTCCCTTTGTGAAAGATCCATTTTATATATCTTTTGAATATCAGATATTTTCCGAATATTCCTATCCGGGTTATTGAAAGAAACCCGATTCATGGTATCATATTCTTCATCTGTAAATCTCATTTTCCCTGGCTTATCTTCTGTAATACCAAAATTAAAAATATACTGATTACTTAGCTGCTGGTGATTATACCATCTATCTTTCCGGATTATATAACCGGCTTTTTCCAATTTCCGCATATTGTACTGCACAGTACGTTTACATACATTCAAAGCCTTCGCTATGGTTTCCACTGCCGGAAAGCACTGCTCCTTATTCGATTTATGTACCAGGTACTGCAGGAGAAGGATCGTTCCTTTTTTTAATTGACTGTCCTTATATGCTGCATTTAATAAATCATATTTTGTTTCAAATCTCTGCATAATTATATTCCTTTCCTAACTTAAAAAGCTCCGGATCATCCGAAGCTTGAATTTTTTGTGTTTTCTTGTATTTGCCTATTGTAATCTTCCTATAATTATGCTATCTTGGTTATACGTGGTTTGTATAACAGATGTAGATAACATAATTACTTATTTGTTATACTGTCAAAAGAAGGATGCCGTCAGCATCCTTCTTTTTGATATCCATATTGAATTTTCATTTAATAAATGCTATAATCAGCATACAAAGAGAGTAACCGCCCACAAAGTGGTTAGCCTCTCAAGGTGAGTTATAAGCCTACCTGAACCGCCAAGTACAGGGTAGGCTTATTTATTTCCGCTTGTTTTTCCTATCTATGTAGGCAAGCAGTGCTATGATTAACATTCCAAATGCAATCAGTAACGAAAGTATTGATATTACTATTGATATGATTTCAAATGCTGTCATTCACACCACCTCCCATCTTTTGTAAGTTTGGGAGGCTGTCCACCTTGTACACGATTACTCTCATTCCATATTTTAACAAATTTATAATAAAATTACCACATTTATCTTACCACTCACATTTTTCATAAAACACATTATCCCCTACATTAACCCCTTTCTTTTCAATGCCCAGCTTCTTTGCATAGCCTGAGGATATAAAGTAGCATCTGGTTCCGATTGGATTCTTTGCCGTTCCTTCCAGTACTGCCCTTGCGGATTTCTGTGCCCAGGAAGGCGGTTTGTTTAAATAACTAGCCCATGGGCTGTTGAACTGGTTTGGTGCAGTTACTACCTGCTTTACGCTGCTTCCAAATCCTTTTGCATTTACACGATTCATAATACAGTATCCCACGGCTATCTGTCCTTCTTTACTTGTAGATAATGCTTCTGCAGCAATACAGGCTGACATATATTTCAAATCTTCTTCGCTGTAATTTGCTGTGATAAAACGACCATATCCGCATGGTTTTCGGTATCCAATATCAGAAACCTTTATCCCTCCTTCCGGATACGGTTTAGAATTACTGGCATGAATCACTTTATTATTCCCTATGTACATCGTTACATGACTGATTGTACCGGAACTGTCTGCATAAAAAAGCAGGTCACCCGGTAACAGCTCCTTCCTGCTTATCTTTTTAGATGCCTTATACTGATCTGCTGCAACTCTTGGTATGGTAATATCAAAATGTTCATATATCTTCATTGTAAATCCAGAACAGTCTGCACCATTTGTTAAATTGGTGCCGCCATATACATATTTATTTCCAATATATTTTTTTGCATAAGCAACCATTTCACTTCGCATTCCGGAGGTCGCTGTTGCCGCATATGTGATTTCCTCTTTTGGATCCACATAATTTAACGGATTAACATATTTTCCATCCTTCAATATCGCAAAATGGCTGTGTGGACCGGAGGATATTCCGGTGTTGCCGGAAAGTGCTACCGGCTGCCCTTTTACCACTGTTTCCCCGGCATGAACCAGTAATTTACTATTGTGCATGTAATATGATGTATAGTGGTCATTGTGCTTTATGGCAACCCAGTTTCCCTCTGACTGGGAAGATTCTGCAACAATAACCGTGCCTCCTTTTGATGCTACCACATCAGTCCCTTCCTGACAGGCAATATCAATTCCCTTATGGTATGTGGATGCTCCCGCCGTAGGAGAAGTACGTTTTCCAAATGGGGAAGATATGGTTCTGCAGTCCGGAACCGGCCACATCCACTCTTTTGTTCCCCAGTAGTATCCATTTGTTTCACTTTCTGTGTATGAACCTCCTAAAATCGCACTGAGTAAAAGAAGAAATATGAAAAATCCTCCTAATACCCATGCAAGTACCCGGCTCATTACCTGCCTCCTGCAGAACCAAAATAATCCCATTTATATTCTGCTATCTCAAACATTACTTTCATGTGCATACGCCCAATGATCATAAGTGCCAGTCCTTTTTGCTGTAATTCCAGTGCTGCTTCCTCTGCTTCCGTTAAATTATATTGGTCTACCGTATCCTTTAAATTCTGTCCGTCACATCCCATCAGTATTTTAATTGATGCTGCATCCAGAATCGCCTGTCCATACATCTTAACGGATTCATCCAGAAAGTCTACGACAGAATGGGATACTAATGCAAAGGATATCTCATATTTCCTTCCACGTTTTAAACCGTTTCGAAGAAATACAAGGGACTGCGGTATCTTACGGTCAATCATCAGATACGCTTCATCTGCCACGATCATCGTTTTTTCTTTCCGGTCTTTAGAAGCCTCAATCCACATCCAGGTTAATATATTATAATACTGTGCACCCTTGATATAATCCGGAGCATTGTTCTGCAGATCATGTGTATCTACCACAATGAATTTTGAATCTAAATCAATGGTCGTGTGACCATTCCATAGAAACTGCGTAGAACCAGTTACCATATTGTTGACGAAACCCTTTAAAGCGAGTAAATCCCTTTCTTTTTGTACCTCCTTCGGCAAAACTGATTTTAATTCCTTTTCAATATCCTCATATACATCTGACATAATCGGATAATCTGTATTTTTAAAATTTGTATAATCAGAATGCCAGTCCATACCAAAGCGGTTATAAGTCTTTAATAATATACTTTCCAACTCATTCAGCTGTGATGTTGTGATCTCCGGACATGCCATCTGAAACCATGCTTTTAAATGCATGAGGTACGCAGCCAGATCCGGAAGCCCATCTTCTTCCCCGTTCTCATCCGGATCCGTCGGTAACACCCTGATCTGTAACGGATTAATTTTTCCGGTCCCTCCACCGGCATTAATCCATGTACCGCCCAATTTTTTACACAATGTCTTATATTCCCGTTCCGGATCTATGATTAAAAGGCGGGTACCCATAGCGGATTCCATTAATATTACATCCTTTAGCTTAGTAGACTTTCCCACGCCCGGCTTTCCCATAATGACCATATGGGAATTATTCCGATCCTGTCCCCTCTTCCAGATATCCAGAATCATGTTGGAGCTTACGGAATTACTGCTATCCGTCAGATTCCCAAATAAATATCCGGAACCGTCATTAAATCCGGAAGATGCAAATGGGAATCCCCCCAGAATAGAACGCAGTGGAGCCGGCCGGTCTAACATTTCACCAATCCTCTTATTCTTTATGTAGCTTGGAGACATATGCTGATATCCATCCTTTTGCATATCGGCTAATAAGCGGAACCGATGCTTGCCTTTTTTGCATTCCCCTTTAACCCGGGAATCTGCTTTTTCAATATATTCTTCTCTGGCAACCGTCATTATGGTTGTGGTTACCGCTCCCACGCTTTCCTCTTTCCGGCACAGGTCATCTAACATTTTATCTGAATTGTCAATCGCTACCCGCAGTCTCTTCTCCTGTAATGGGTCTGTCGTTTCATTTAATTTCCGGTTTAATACTTTCATGTTATTATTGATTACATCCATGGAATCCCCTTCCGGCAATGGTTCATAAGATACCTCTGCAATGGTTCCCGGTATATTCATAAGTGATTCCATCCAACCATAGTCAACATTTTCACTGTATCTTGTCAATCCATATACCTTTCCGGTATTTTCTCCAATCGTCAGTTTATTTTTATATAACCGGAATCCTATAGGTGAGATCATATTCAGTAATGCATTATTGATCTCTATTTTTTTCTTTGTCTTCATATCATTTCCTCCGTTTCCACTATAAGCGGCAGACTTGGATCCGAACCTGCATCCTCCACATTGATGTATGCCGGATTATGTACCAGATTACAAAACCGTATAATATCCGGTTTTTTTAAAATCTGTCCGGTAATTCCTACAGATTCATAAGCGGATACAATTTGTCTTGCTCGTTCTAACAGCTCCGTCTCTGCTCCTTCCTTATTCAACATCCATATCTTAACGTAAAACTGCCTTTCAATTGCTTCGCCGCCGCCAACCTTTTTCTGCAGCTCATTCATTTCCTGTTTTAATAGTTTTTTCCGAATTGGGTTATCCGTATCATCCCGGAGCTGCCGGTACTGGCTGATAAGCTGCGAAATATCCATCGGACGTGATACTGCTGTCAAAACCCATGGCTGCCGGTCCTTGGATACTTCTGCCACCAGTGTATTTGTTTTCATTCTCTTTTCTCTCCTTGACCATAAGGAAGACATTGGCGGCTGCAGCCGGATATAAGATATACAATAGTTATCCCTGGTATACAGAACATGGTCTATAATATCCGTTACATTGATAAAATCCTGGGCAGATACATTGATCCCACTGTCTTTTTCCCCTGCTCTGCTTTTTCCGGACATTGAAAAGAAAATTAATCCACCTACGCAGATTAATATAATAATAATAGGAAATAGTGTCATCTCTTATTCGCCTCCTTCATAATAATATCCTCCGGACTTGGCGGTTCTCCATAAATAATATTTTGTATCCTCTGAGATTCATCTGAATCAATCCAAAGCGGCGTGACATCAATATAAATGCGACCACCTGCCACTATCCTTTCTAAGCCAAGTTCTTCCGGAGTAAATCTATACATTTTGTTTTTATCCATTTTTTCCTCCAAAAAAGGACGTTCCCAAAAGAAACGCCCTTTTACTACTTATTTTCTCTATTATCTACCCCTTTTACTTAAATGGCAGTTCGTCTTCAATCCCCTCTGGAATACTCATAAACCCATCTGCATCTGCATTTCCCGATACTGGTCCGCCACCGTCTCCCTGAGACTTTTTGCTCTCAGCAAACTCCTGATCTTCTACCACAACTTCTGTTGTATATACTTTATTACCATCCTTATTTGTATAATTGCCAGTCTGGATTCTGCCGGTAATGCAGATCTTAATACCCTGTTTTAACCACTTTTCAGCAAATTCAGCACTCTTACCAAAACAAACACAGGCAATAAAATCTGCTGTCTGCTGACTGTCTTTTGCAAATCGTCTATCTACTGCTAATGTATATCTGGCAATTGCCATAGCTTCCTGTCCCTGACTGTATCTTACTACCGGATCTCTTGTCAGACGACCCATTAAAATTACTTTATTCATAATAATTCCTCCATTCAAAAAGGACGTCCTAAAGAACGTCCCATATCCTAATATTCTATTTACAGTTCCATGTCATCATCCAATTCATCAAATAAGTCCATATCATTTATTTCCAATGAATCTTCTCTGTCATTTTGAAAAGCCCTTACCTGTTCCTTCAATTGTGCATTTTCCTTCTGCAGTATTTCCAGCCTTGCATTCAGCTTCATATTTTTCTGCAGAAGCTTTTTATTGTTTGTAAACACGGCATTTACCATCTTAACAAGACCAGATTCATCCGGAAGCTTCTTTGCTGCTGTCTCTCTGGCTGTTTTTTCCGATTCCTGATAAACAATCACCCTATGTATCTCATCCTTCAGCTCCCTATGTTCACCCGAAAGCTCCTTGTGTTCACCTGACAATCTCCCATGTTCATCAAAACGCTTCTGAGACTCTTTGTCTAACATACCCTTTACCTGTTCCAACTGATCAACAAGTTTATTAATTCGACTTGAGTACATAAGGACTGCGGCAATCAGTGTTGCCCCGGCAGCCAAAGCAGCTCCTATAATCTCTTGCATCCACCATTCCTCCTGTAGTAAAAAATCGTACATTTTATTTCACCTCCATTGTATCACAATTATTTACCGTTTTCAATAATGACAAATATAATCTTATATTATTCACAAATTCCTCCATTCAAAAAGGACGCTCTATTGAACGTCCTAGGCTTACAAACACAAGAGAAAATCATGTTCTCTCAATAGCTTATAAGAAATCTTCTTTTTCAAATTACCTTCACATATATTACAGATTCTGCATTTGTCATTATCTTCTTGATATAAAACCTTCATAGGAATTTGCAATTTAGCACATACACAAATCCTGTGTTGTCCCTGGCTAATTTCATAATGACCACATTCCTTCTTATGTATTGTAACATCATCTGCAGCTTGAAAGAATCCATTCTGCAAAAGGCTCGTGGCTAAATTAGGACAAAATAATTTATTATTATATGCAATTCCTTTTATATATTCATTTGGAATCTTATAATTTCTCAAACTGCATATTCCTTTATTACGGTAATAACAATCATACTTATCCATGCTAAAACAATATGTTTTTCCCCATGGAATAAAATCTGTAACATATGTCCTCATCTGATAACCTTATTTTCCTCCATACGAATTATAGAAACAATCTGCTGGCAAAGACAATAAATTAAAACCGTTTCTATTTCTGATAACAGTTTATCCTGATATGCCCCAAAGTCTTTCATAAAATCCATCAATTCATGAATACTTTCCCATGCTTTTCCGGCTGTAAGGTTACAAAGTGCAGCATTAAAAGTCAATATTTGTCTTGCGGACAGCATGGAAGTTGACATTGTGCTCTGTCTTCTAATATTATGTCTCTGTATATCACATATACTATCATAGTATGGTGTCAGCGTAAACAGGGTAGATTCTAATAATTCTCTCCATTCTGTTAAGGTAAAATTATGTACCAGTGCTTTATGAAAATCCTTTATCAGCTTTTCTGCTTCGTAGCCCTGCCACTCACTTTCTACCTGCAGGCGTTGTCTTTTCTTCTTTTTTTCTATCCTTTTTCTTTCCAGATAGGTTTTTATTCTATTCATTCACCATCGGTTCCTCCTTTCATATCCACCACCTTTTCCCTCTTTTTACTTATAATAAGAAATACAATTGCCAGGGTCATTAGAAGAACTGCTACTAACGCTGCGATAGACACCGTTTTATGTTTTGACACAAATGTAATAATATTGGTCCAGACACTGGCATTTTTATAATAACCAACCGCTTGGATCACATAGGTTGGTGCAGCTTCCTCTGCCGGCACTTCCACTTCACAGGAATACGTGG
>CAJUBR010000081.1 GCA_910584695.1 uncultured Lachnospiraceae bacterium | reverse complement strand
ACATAGCCACGCATTATAATACCACAAAATACAACAGTTTGTAAAAAAACTGCTTTGTGAATAAAAAAGGATTATAGGTGTCGTAAAAGATTTTGTTGAAATGGGATAAATAAATATGTGTTAAGGAGCATCAGTCAGAAATGATTGATGCTTTTTGAATTTAAAGTAGTTGAATTGCACGTTAACACTAATGTAAAAAACTTGATGCAAGTTAAAAAAGAAATATATTATAATTACATTAGCAAGTCATATTAATGCTGATATAAGTAGATTAAGTTTAAGATATAAAGAGCATAGATAAAAATGCAGATAGATAGGGAATGTTATAAAAATAAAGCAATTAATAAGAACAAGAGGAGATTTACACATGGAGAATAAACCACCATGCAAAATAGGCTTTCTGTCATTCTGAATTTTTGAGCGAGTCTTTTGACAGAAAGCCGTAACACAATTTTATTATAAGGAACTTATTTATATTTAACAAGAAAATTAGGAGGAAAAACTATGAGATATAAGGGAATGTTAAATAAATTATTTACTGTGGCAATTGTAGGAATTATGATTACTTCAACATCAATATGTGCATTTGCTAAAACGGGAACATATGGTGCTTTTACGCTTACATATAATTGTACGATATCTTCAACAAAGGGAAAAGCTACTACTTCAGGTGCGGCTAAGCCATATTATAACTGTGCACTCGTTACTGTTTATGATAAAAAAGGTAAAGCAAAGGGGAATAATTCGGCTTATGCACTTGGAGGAAAGACTGCGACGGCGAAAAAATCAGGAGTCGGACTTAGAAAAGCAAAGAGTTGTTACTCGGTAACAAATGCGAATAAAACACAGTTAGAGATATCTAAAAAGCAATTAACAGCACAAGCAACCAGATAGTGAGAGGAGGGATTCCATGAAGAAAAAATTTTTTCTTTCTATTATTGGTGTAATAGCATTCATTTTACTGATTAATATTATCCTAATAGGAACCGGTTGGTATAATGAAATGGTATCTGGACAAGGAGAGATAGGTGGTTTTACTACAGCATGGGATCCTTCTTATTCAGGTGGTGAGCAAGATCATACAGATCATGGAGTAATAACGATAGGATGTCATTTTAGGACTATTTCGGGTACAAAAATACAATATCATATTAATGCAGAAGTGGTTTCCGGAACAGCTGATGTGGTAGTATATGATATTACCGATACAGATTTGGATAACCATAAAACAGATCAGTTAACAGTGGCATATTCAAAAACGATAGAAGAAAGCGGAATAATAGATATTGATTTATCAGAGTTACCGGTTGATCGTACATATATTATTACGGTTTTTGAAAATGCAGGGTCGAATTTTTATGTGGAGTTAAGAGGGGACTATCAATTAAAGAGATGGATGTATCTTCATGATAAATATTTGGCAAGGTTACCATTTATACATATTTTATATGATCCGGCAGAGTTATAGGAGAGAAATCAGAATGAAATATTTTAGCAGAGTACATTATCCGTTTGCTACATTTTGGATTATTATAGGGATGTTTCTGGCATATATTGCATTTTATTATGGCAACCGGATGACCATGACGTTATATTTAGAAGAAAAGGATACAGATGCATCTAAGATATATGAGTATGAATATCCTTTCCGTTGTACATACAATTGCCCGTGGAATGCCGTGGAGGCATGTTTTCATAATGTGCAGGGTAATTTACTGATTAGCGGTATGCCATTGTATCTAGATAAGGCAGATGCAGAGTTTATGACAAGCATTATTTTAAGGCAGACAGAGGCAGATATACCGTATCAGTTTACTGAGGGGGATATGCCGGAAAAGCAAAAAATACCGGACTCTGTGTTGTGTGCAGTTTTGGGAAAAGATAGGAAAAAATATGTGGAGCAGATTAATGGCAAGGACTATATCTGTATCTGTGGAGAAGAATATCTGGTAACAGGCTATATTTGTGCAAAGCATTCGGCCATTTATGATAATGCAACGTTCCTGTTTGGCAACAGATTAGGAAATCGAACCCAGGAAGCAGT
Organism: uncultured Lachnospiraceae bacterium; assembly: GCA_910584695.1. Taxonomy (GTDB): domain Bacteria; phylum Bacillota; class Clostridia; order Lachnospirales; family Lachnospiraceae; genus CAG-590. The sequence continues at coordinate 9,935 of CAJUBR010000081.1, read as the reverse complement.
TGATTATTATGCTTCTACATGGGGAGCAGATTTTGTTCTTCAAAGTGATAATGTAGATGGAAAGGAGGAATACAAAAAGATTAGCCCAATTCTGGCAGAAAATGGAGTAAGGGCTACTCCGATGACAGAGTTTGACCCGTGGTTTTCCTCCGAGGTGGAGTCTGCTAATTACCGTGTTTACGCATATCTGACATATTTGTTTAGTGTGTGTATGGTTATTATGGTGGTGGAATTCTGGATTATACAGAGAAGAACAGAAATAGCAATCCGTAGATTGGATGGGTTCAGCAGTATTCAGATTATTGGGATGATCGCAAAAGAAATTATGAATATTTTATTGCTGACAAGTAGTGTAATATTTGCTGCCCAGATACTGCTAAATTTTATAAATGGAGAGGATTTTACTACTGTAAAGTCAGTGGTGCAGTTGACAGCTGTACTGTTATTTATTCTTATTACTTTTATATTGTTGATGATTTACCCCTTTGTGAAGATTATGAAAGGGAGCATTGTGGATGTGGTTAAGGAAGGGAGAAGGATTGAATGACTTTTTTTTATTTACTGAAAAGTACATTTCGAGAAATCTGCTGTAGAAAAAAATTATTTTGCTGGATTACTACTATTTTGATTATTTCCTTTCTGATTATTGATTATTCGCTAATTATTTTTGGAAGTGTGTTTGCAAGGGGGAGAGTTACAGACCGGATTGTGAATGGAAATAGTGAATTGATTTATTTTCTAAACCTAGATAAATATAAGATGATGACCGGGGATATTTCTGACCGCTTATTGGAGCTGTTAAATGATATTGGAAAGATAGAAGGGGTGGAAATTTATGGAACTTATTGGGATAATAGTGAGTTTTTTATAGATGGGAATGAATATCCGGTAGTTTCAGTTTCGGAGACGCTGCTTCATCTCTGTGATTTGGAGGAAGTCAGTGCCGATATGCTGGTACAGCAGGAAGATACAGGGTACATTGGAGTGATTGCTGGTTATGAATTGGGGAAACAATATCCGGTAGGAACAGTGGTTACAGATGATAATACGGAAGGTACTTATATCGTGACACATGTATTGCCTAAGCGTAGCAGATGGATAGATACAGACATTAAAAATGGGCTTTATATTGACTTTGACCGACAGTTTCTGATGGGAACACAGTCATGGCTGAAAGAAAATACAATTTTTATTGGTAATGGGCTTAACAATTTCTGTTATCAAATTTCACCGGAAGCGGATGAAGAAGAGATAAAATCTCAAATCGAATTATATGCACAGCAATTGAATGTTGATATTTATAGCATACGTAGCTTAAAGGAAAATATAGAATATGGCTGGACTGAATTACGGGAGGGGCGGGAAGAGTTGTATTTATCCGTATTTTTAATGTTCAGCGCAGTGCTTGCAATGCTGACTGCCTCCATGATTACAATATATGTCCGAAAGAAAGATATTGGAGTTTTATATGCAAATGGTTATTCAAAGTCAAATATCATGTATATGTATATCATTGAAAATGGGTTAAAAGTGGTAATCGCATTTGTTGTGGCATTGACTTATTGGAGCATACAGCAGTATACCGTTTTTGAACGAAAAATTTCCATAATGTGGATTTTGACTCCGTGGTCAGCAGTGATAGCTGTTTTGCTGGTTATATTGGGAAGTATCGTTCCGTTATTGCAGATAAGAGGACTACAGCCTGCTGAACTGGTTGGAAAGGATATGTTGTAAACATAGTGATATTTATGTAGAAATATTTTAGTAATCAGTATTAAGAACTTAAATAATTAGAATGTTAAGATAGGGGACTATTATGATAAGAGCAGAGGGGATTGTAAAAACATATAAAGGTGATTTGTATGAAACAAAGGCATTAAAGCAGGTTTCATTTCAGATTGAGAACGGAGAATTTGTGGCAGTTATGGGAGAATCAGGTTCCGGTAAATCTACACTATTACATATCATAGGTGGTATGGACTATGCAACAGAAGGGGCATTATATCTTGATGATGTAAATACGCAGGCTTTAAAACCTAGACAGTTAGATTCTTTGAGGAAGGAGAAAATAAGTTTTATCTTTCAGCATTTTGCACTGATGGAGCAGTATTCCATCTATGAAAATTTAGAGTCGCCTCTACTTGCACGTAATGTCCGCAAAGCCTCCCGCAAGAAAATTATTTTGTAGACTCTAACTGACTTGGGGATTGAAGCATTAAAGGATAAATATCCAGCACAGGTTTCAGGGGGACAACGTCAGCGGATTGCGATTGCCAGAGCATTGGTAACAGACTGCCCGATTGTGCTGGCGGATGAGCCGACAGGAGCATTGGACGAAGAAAATACCAGAAATGTTATGAAGCTGCTATGTAAAATGCATGAGGAAGGCAAGACGATTGTTCTAATTACGCATGATAAAGCAGTTGCGGATTATGCAGAACGCATCTTGATATTGAAAAATGGAGAGCTGATAAAGAATTAAATATTTATATTTGTTATTTGATGATAAAAGAAAATAAGTATTATCAATTAAAAAATCTTAGGGCATTTTAAGCTGCTCCTAAGATTTTTTCATAAATAGTTCTGTCAGTGTCTTTGAATACGTTAAATATGATTCTATGTATGTTATAGTTCATATTGGAATTAAGAAAGTTTGTTACAGTTTCCACAGCAATCTTTGCAGCCTCTTCATTTGGAAAATGAAATTCGCCTGTTGAAATACAGCAGAAGGCAACGGAGGTAATCCTGTTATCCATACAGCAGTTTAGTACATTTTCATAGCAGTTTCGTAAATCCTGCCGTAATGATTCCGTCAGTCCATCATATACGATTGGACCTACAGTGTGGATGACGTAATCACAGGGGAGATTGTAGCTGTCTGTAAGGATGGCTGTTCCGACCGGTTCTTCATACTGTGTGCCATATTGATTGCGTTTCTGATTCATAATATGATTACACTCTTCCCTAAGCTGCATGCCTGCTGCACTGTGTATCGCATTATCAATGCATCGGTGGCAGGGGACAAAGCATCCCAGCATCTGGGAATTGGCAGCATTTACAATGGCACCTGTACAAAGCCGTGTAATATCTCCCTGCCAAATCGAAATCCTGTCTGCAAAAGAATGGTTGCTGTTATACTGTTTACTGATATTAGGAATTTCTGTCAGGGAAACGGTACCCTTTAATGCCGATTCTTCCTGCAAATATAGGTTCTGTGCATTTAGCAGTTTGTCGGGTATCGTTTTCGGCATACGGATATTCATCAGTGAGCGAATAGCCTTTTTCTTTTCTTCCATGTCATTTGAAACCTCAAGGTTTTTGTATTCATCAGAGTCTTCTTTCAATTGGGAAAGAAAGGTATTTATAATGTCATTTTGTCTCATCAATTTTTTCCTCTACATTCAGTTGTTTACATAGGTCAATTATTGTTTTTTTAATATCCTCGTTGATGCCAATCACTCTTTTGCCAAAGCTTTCCGGAATAAAGGCTTCCTTTAGGTTCAGGCGGATAAGGGAGAAATTTTCATATGTCCGTATCATTTTTTCAAAAGGAAAGCGAATGATGGCAGGTGTATTGAAACCTACCCCCAGCTCTAATAATACAGTCTTCCGGTTAGCTGTACGCTCAATAAATGCATCATACCGTCTTGCAGCTTCATGCCAGTGCTCATCCTCCACAAAATATTGGTCACAGCGGAGATGCATGGTCATATTGCCGCCGCAGACAGGACATTTGGGAACCATGTAAGAGGGAATGACACAGTCGTGCCTTGCCTGATCCATTTGCCGAAACAGTATTTCGGTATCATAGGTTTTTGCATGACAGCCTTTTTCACACTGTATCATACCATAATCTCCCTGTGTTGCAAATATGTTTTCGTTAGCAAAGCCGGCTTTCCAGAGCTGATGGTCCACATTAGTTGTTAAGACAAAATGCTCTTTGTCCTGTACCATTTGATAAAGCATCTGATACAGGGGAAGGGCAGGCGGCAGGAAACGGTTTATCATGCTGTGCTTTGACCAGTATCCCCACTTTGCTTCCTCATTGGGGAAGGGATAAAATCCTGCCGCATACATATCCGGCATATTTGCTAAACCGTATTTTTCTATGAATTCTGAAAAATTTCCGGTAAACCGTTTTCCGCTGTACGTAAGCCCGGCAGCGGAAGAAGCACCGGCTCCGGCACCGATGAGTATCATGCCAGAGGATTTTATCATTTTGGCAGCATTTCTAATCTGCTCTTCATATGGTATCTGTTGAAAAATATAATCATCTGCAGGTATGTTATTTAAAAATGCTGTCCATGTTGTCTTGTCCTTTTTTGTCTGTTTCATGTCACCGGCTCCTTTCCTTGTTGGTTTTATCAAGAATATTATTTTCTGACAACAGAAATCCGTTCCTGAATGTGGTTTCCGCCTGCAATTTCATCAAGCATGGCGACGGCATAATCTGCATAGCTGATAATGCTTTCCCCCTTATCATTCAATGTAAGTTCTTCACCGCCAAGAATATATCTTCCGGTGGATTCCCCTTCTGCCTGAAAATCTCCGGCAGGACTGATATATGTCCACCTTACATCATTTCTTTTGCGAAGCTCGGAAAGTCCTTTTGCCATAGCCGCTGCAAGAGGTTTAAACATGTCGGGAAAATTCGGACCGTCAGCAACGCAGGCTGTGTGTTCCGGATTGACATAAAGGCTTCCAGCCCCTCCGACAACCAATAATCTGGTATCTGTACCGGAAAGGGCATCACATAAAACTTTTAGGGAAACACTGTGAAGAGGAAGGGTATCCTCTGTCCATGCACCAAAGGCATCTACGACTGCATCAAACCCCTTCAAATCCTCTGCTGTAATATCCATAATGTCTTTTATAACTGTCTTTGGAGCAGCTGACCGGTTGCTGTCTTTCACGATAGCCGTTACCTCAAAGCCTCTGTTTACCGCTTCTTTCGTAATTAACTGACCTGCCTTGCCATTTGCACAAACCACTGCAATTTTCATAATAAGTACCTCCTAAAAAATATATTTTGTTGTAATGACGATTATTACAACTAATGAGGGCACTATAACATTGCTATGTTGTAATGTCAATAGTTACAATAAAAAATTTAAAAAAATTCAAGGCATTTTTAATATCTTTCTTTAAGCCTTGAATTTCGGTGCTTTTACAGGGTTTCATTTTGTATATATTTTTCCGTATCCTGTATGATATGTTCCAAAGTGATAGAGGCAAGTTCTTTTTCCATGGCAGTCTGAATACGAAGAAGCTTACCATCCAATATATGATGAATATTTCTTCCTACAGGACAGTCGGTGTTTGGATTTTCGTGGAAATGAAATAGACTTCCATTTTCCACACATTTCACAGCCTGGTATATATCTAAAAGGGTGATTTCATCCAGTGGTCTGGCAATCGTAGTACCACCTGTTCCTCTTGCTACTTCAATTAGACCAGCACTCTTTAACTGTCCCAGAATTTTTCTGATGATAACCGGGTTGACATTTGTACTTTTTGCCAGAAAATCACTGGTTACTTTATATTCATTTCCAAATGTATCAATACAGGCAAAAATGTGAACTGCTAATGTAAAACGGCTTGAAATCTGCATAATATCACTTCCTTTCTTGTGTTAGTGTATCGTAGAGTTGATGTAATGTCAATGATTACATAAAATCTTCCTGTAATGCAGGGCAGATTTTGTGGCATAAAAGGAATGTAAGGTAACAGATAATTTTTTATGATGGAGTTAATAATTATTGCAAGAGCCAAATATCTGTGCAGGTACGGCTGCTTAGATCGTTGCAGGGGATAAAAATGGCAGCTTATGCGTCAAAACTGGCATCATATGTTTAAGGGGCTTGATAAAAAGTTATACGGGGTATAATATGTCACCAACCGGAGCAAAGCGGAGGTTGATGACATACGCGAGCCTCAGCGAGCTTCATTATAATAAAATCAGTAGAAAGGCGGTGGAGATTTGAAAATAGAGATTACTGTTGATGAAAAGGCAGCGGATTTGAAAATTTCCGTTACTTGCAGGCAGCTGACAGCTGATGTAGAAAAAATATTGGCAACCTTGCGAATGATGAATCACCAACTGACAGCAAAAAAAGATGATGAAGTTCACTTATTAGATGTTGCACAGATTATATATATAGAAAGTGTGGATAGGAAATGTTTTATTTATACATCTGACGAAGTGTATGAATCGGAATTCCGATTATATGAATTAGAGCAGCGGCTTGAGGAATATGGTTTTTTCCGGGTGAGTAAGTCATTTTTGATCCATCTGCAAAATATTCAATCCCTGAAAGCAGATATTAATAGAAAGATTCGTGTTACGATGTCAAACGGAGAGCAGATTATTGCGTCAAGGCAGTATGCCGATGAATTGAAAAAAAGATTAGGGGTGATATAAATGGAAGAAAAGAGAACCATTTTTGATTATATGGGACAGGTATTTATTGTATTTGGATTTGCAATGCTGGTGTTGAATGTTTTTTGTCTTGTTTTTGGGGACTCTGCAAAGGGTTTTTCTGCTATGTTTGAGCTTGGAAGTAAAGGAATCCCGGCAAAGGTTTCTTTTCAATTTTTATGTGTATCAGTTTTAATTGTAGGTATTCGGTTTGTGTTCTTTACGGATGTTTTTATTAAAAAAATGCCGATCTGGTTAAGGATGATTTGTATGTTGGCAATGATCGTCATAGTAATAGCTGTTTTTGTGATAGCATTTCATTGGTTTCCAGTAAATATGTGGCAGCCGTGGGCAATGTTCTTCATTTGTTTTGGAATATCATTTTTTGTAAGTTATCTGATAATGATAATAAAGGAAAAGACTGAGAATAAGCAAATGGAGGAAGCACTTAAGAGATTGAAATCAGGGGAGGAAAAATAAAATGAGTCATGCGATGATAGCAAATGAACTTTCCCTCAGATTTGCAGGAAAACAAATCTTAGATTCTGTTAGTTTTGAAATACAAACAGGAGAAATTTTCGGATTGTTAGGTCCGTCGGGAGCAGGGAAGACCACATTAATTAAAATTCTTACAGGACAGCTAACACAGGATAGTGGATATGCCCGTCTTTTGGGAAAAGATACAAAAGAATTAAGTGCTTTTGAGCATGAGAAAATCGGGATTATGATGGACAGCTTTGGATTATATGACCGGTTATCGGTGTACGATAATTTGGTGTTTTATGCAGATATTTACCATGTTCCGCATAAAAGAATTGCAGATATACTGAAAAGTATCGATTTGTATGATCACCGCAATAAGGCAGTTTCAAAACTTTCCAAAGGTATGAAAAACAGATTATCTCTGGCAAGGGCATTGATGAATCATGCTAAAATATTATTTTTAGATGAGCCAACTTCCGGTCTGGATCCGGTTACAACAAAAGAAATACATGCTGTTCTGACAGAGCAGAGGAAAAGGGGGGCGACAATCTTTCTTACAACACACAATATGTTTGAAGCAGAAAGTCTATGTGACCATGTAGCATTGTTAAATGAAGGAGAGATTATAGAGTATGGAAAGCCGACGGATATTTGCAGAAAGTATAATTATCTAAATAAGTTTCGGGTGACTTTAAAAGATGGGGAAATGGTTATATTGGAAAACAGCAGTGCCTCTGCTCTCCAGATGAAGGAATATTTGGAAAAAGGTGTCATTGAAGCAATACATTCTACAGAGCCAACGCTTGAAAGCGTTTTTACCCAACTGACAGGAAAGGAGCTGGACTGCTATGAGTAATATTGCGGCTATTTTTAAAAAACAATTAAAAGATACATGGGGGAACAAAACGGTTTTAATTCAGTTTATTATGTTTCCGATTCTCACCCTGATCATGAATAATGCAGTAATAATAGATGGAATGCCGGAAAATTTTTTTGTAAATCTGTTTGCTGTCATGTACATAGGAATGGCACCTTTAACGAGCATGGCAGCTGTGATAGGAGAGGAGAAAGAAAAAAATACGCTTCGTGTATTGATGATGTCAAATGTAAAACCGTACCAGTATTTATTGGGAATTGGAAGTTATATTTGGGCTGCATGTATGATAGGGGCAGTGGTAGTCTGTATGGCAGGCAGTTACAAACCACAGGAAAGGCTTTATTTTATGATGATTATGGCAGTTGGTATTTTAGCTTCCTTACTGATAGGAGCAGCAATCGGTATCTGGAGTAAAACACAGATCATGGCATCTTCAGTTGCTGTACCTGTTATGATGGTCTTTTCATTTATGCCGATGCTGTCCATGTTTAATACTACTATTGGGAAAATTGCAAAATTCATATATTCAGAACAAATCAGCATTATGCTTAACAGGATCAACTCTATGCACCTTGAGATGGATAATATCTGTATCATGGTGGTGAATGTATTTTTCTTTGCTGCAATATTTACTATTGCATACAGAAAATGCGGACTGGAATAGATGGAAGGAAAGGTAGGAATTATTATAAATGCACAAACATGGACAGTTAAGGGATGTTAGTCGGATATGTCTGTGCATTTTTATTCCCGCGAGCAATGAGTCAAGCGGACATGCTCGCATGTCCATTTGACGAATGCCGCGAGGGTCAAATACCCCGCGGCTTTGCTGTGTTGGAAGTTTGATGCCTCGTAGCTTGCTGCGGGGTTATTGACTTCCGCGAGCAATGAGTCAAGAAGATGTGCCTGTGGGGGGATTGACTTTATCTGATACAAAATCTTGTTTTGTCTGACAGGCTTTTGTATTACACGGTAATGAGCTCATACTCTCTGGAACCTAATCCTAGAGCAGCAGCAGCTTTAATGGTATGTATGCCGTTGCGGGATTCAATGCGTTCAATTAAATGATCTCTGCCCGGATCGTCTGCGGCATACACCAAATCAATACATGCCTGATCAATGGCAACGGGATCAAGAGAGACAAGGATTCCGATGTCCTGCATGCAGGGGTCCTCCGCTACTGCACAACAGTCACAGTCCACAGACATATTTTTCATAACGTTGATATAGATTATATTTTCTTTGAAATAATCTATAATGGAAGCGGATGCATCTGCCATAGACTCTAGGAAAGAGTCATGTTCTGCAGTCCATATCTCATCCGGATTACCTGCACCATGAATATAAGCCTTGCCGTAGGAGGAGGCAATACCAATAGATAATTGTTTTAAGGCTCCACCGTAGCCGCCCATTGGGTGTCCCTTAAAATGAGAAAGAACCAGTAAAGAATTATAAGCTGCAAGATTTTTGCCTACGTAATTTTTCTGGATTCGTTTTCCGTTCGGTATCTTAAGCTCCAAATCAGGTCCGTTGGCATCTAATAAATCCACATTAAAATATTTGCTCCATCCGTGTTTTTCAATTGTAATTAAATGCTTCTTTGTGGTATTGCGTTCTCCGTCATAAGCAGTATTGCATTCTACAACTGTGCCGCCTACATGTTCAATTACCGGCTGCCAAAATTCTGGTTTTAAAAAATTCTGGTTTCCGACTTCACCGGAGTGTAGTTTAATGGCAACTTTTCTCGGTAATGTTTTTTCGGTCATTTTGTAAAGCTCCAATACTTTATCCGGGGTAATTGTTCTGGTAAAGAATACGTTTGGTTTCATACAGACCTCCATTTCTTAAATCAGGGTATTTTGCTACATATTATTCTATCAAAAAGCATTGGTATACGCTACCATTATTTTTTAGTAGGTTTCATTGATTTTTAATTATGCTTATTGTTATAATTTGCTTAAATATAGAGAAATGGGAAACATTCAGAAGAATTGAATTTTTTAAGTGGATGAAAATGGATGTAAAGTGCAGTGAAACGAAGAAGGTAAATGAAAGTAATGAAAAAGGTTTTTACAATAATTTTGAGTATTCCGGTTTTTACTCGGAAGTTTGACAGTTAAATTAAGAAAAACACACTTGAAAGCCTTGAAAAATGGC
>CAJUBR010000080.1 GCA_910584695.1 uncultured Lachnospiraceae bacterium | reverse complement strand
ACAAAGCCTAATACAAATTTCATTATCTTTTTCATTTCTCCATATCCCTTCTTCTTTCAACGCCAGGCGATACCCATAATTACTCTCTGACAATCCGGTATTGATATTCCGGTATATTTGAAATCCCATCATCCAGAATTTTGTTTCCCAAATACTGAAAACCGCCATCTTCTGAAAACCGCACTGTAAGCTCATGCGTTATCACTGCATCATCACATAAAATCATGCTGCACACTGCATCTACAATTAAAGTAACTGTTCCATCATTGTTTTCCCTGATATCCGTAACTTCTGGAAAGGAAGTTCCAAAATAGGTAGGGGCATAGTTGAAACATCCCAGTCTTACCCATGCATAAGTCTGTTTCTCTTCATCAAATACCGCATAGCTTTGTATCTCCTCTGCTGTTACCGGAAGATATTCCATAATCAGATGCTCAAACTCATCTTTTGGTATCCCGTCCGGATAATCCTCCGAAGGAAACTGCTCCTGATATTTCATTGCATATAAATATTCATACATCCCATTATAGTCCAAATTTTCCATATGATCTGCATCCCAATCAGAACATAAAAGATTATTTCCCTGATAGGCTAATCCAAGTACACACTTTTGGGACATTTCCCTGTTTTCTTCTGTTATGGGCTTTACCCTGACCATGCAGCTCCCATCCAGTATTTCAGTAACTTCCGGGTATTCCGGTACGCATAACTCATAGCAGAAATATCCTTTATCTGTAAATCTCCATTCTTTGATCCGGGTATAGGAAATATATGTTATCACAGGCTTATCATCATCGCTCCATGCAGCTTTTGTGGACAAAACGTACATATCCTTTCCATCATAAAAATATTCATATCTGCCAATGCCTCCATCCGAATGTATTTCATAAATGACTACTGAACCGCTACTGCCCGCTATGGCAGCATTTAAAAAATCTTCCAACTCTTTGTAGTTTTCCATATTAGAATATACTGCTGTTATTGTTACTGGGCATCCGGCGCCTTTCAGCCTTTCCACCATCTGATCCATGACTTCATCTGAAATGACAACATTGGACGCATCGCCTTTATCTGCATTTTTGTATAACTCCGATATAAGCCCCATCATTTCTTTGCAATCTTCTTCCGCCTCTTCCCTTTGGCAGGCATCTATCGGAAGATCATAACCTTTTTCTATCTGACCGTCTGTGTCTGCTTCCCCGTCTGTACTTTCTGCATATTCCATTTGTTCATTTTCTCTGGTTTTGTCAGCATATTTGTTTTTCATACTTTTCCCGTTATTGTTACAGGCACATAACAAAATACTGCACATCAGTATGATAATTGGCAATATACTTCTTTTCTTCATAATCTCACCTCAAATCTCTGCCCTTCCGTATATCCAGTGCATCACCATTCTATTGCACCAAGATTCAAATCTTCTATCAGGATATACTCATCTTCTTTCTGAAAAACATCTATTACAAAAGCTGCGGCAATTCCATTCTCTTTTTTATCCTGCTACGGGGAATCGAACTATCATCCAACAATCCTGCTAAATCGAACCATATTTTAAATTTTTCTTCCGCAACCTCCTTTCCATTGGCAGTCACCGTATCCAGATTATATTCGTCAAAAACCCCTGTTACATATTCTCCATCGTGGTATGAAGGACAGACATAGCAGCTCCCATCCGAACCGTTATTTACGAGAATAATCGTATTATCCTTGTAATACACTCCATTAATGCAGCCCCAATCCTCCGGCTCATACAAATCTGCAATCTTTTTTACCATGCCGCCCTCATAGGTAAATATCCCTATTGACACAACATCCCCTATAATCAATTCAGGCACACTATCATCATCAAAATCGTGTATCCCAATATAACCGATGCAAGAATCGCTGTTTGCACGGTCAGGCTCCTGCCGGAAGATATACGAATCTGCTAAATAGCTTTCCATGTTACGGACAATCTCTTTATAGGCATCTTCCCATTCTGGTACGATATGTGGATTTTCCTCTTCTTTTCCGCAGGCACAGAGCAGGGTAACACATAACAACATATTAACCAGTAAAATAAAATTCTTCTTCGACATCCCAATGCCTCTCTTTTCATTTTTCTATTCGTGTCAGTTCCAATTCCTTTTGTTCGATAGTATTAGACAGATACCGGAATGTCCCATCTTCATTCTGTTTATAATCTACCACTTCCCCAAAGGGCGAGAACTGCCTCGCAAATATCATTTCATATTCATAACCGCCCGCATCTGCATGATAACCGCAATATTTTCTCACCTGCTCTACGGATACTGGAAAGCAGGTAGTCATGACACGCTCATAAATCTCCGCAGGTATCAGCCCGCCCTCCGCCCTGAAAGGTTCATTTGTGTATATCCGGTATATGTCCTCAAACATACGTGGCATTAAGATTTCCTCCACATTGCCAGCATCCCAGTTTGTTACAAGCATATTACAATTTACAATCTAAACCCGTATATGTACTTTTTTGTCAGTTCCCTGCATTCATCCGACAGGGGCTTTACCCTGTAATACTCCCGCTGACATTGCTTCTTTCTGCAAATTCTGTTCTTCTTCCGCTGTCAAAATGCTGACAGGCTCCGAAGTCTCTCCTATGGATACTTCGGTGGAATCTCCGGACTCTTCCACAAAATATTCTATTGATTCATCTTCTTTTACATCTTCCACTACTTAAGTTCCTCCGTATATCTCAAGCCATTCTTCTTTTGTCAGGCGATTGGAATGCCTCCAGATATCCTGTTCATCTTCCAAAGAAATCATCTGATTCAATACATACTGAAAGCAGTCCCCATCCAGTGGGCGGATTACTGTCCTGTGCGAATACGCCGCAGAAGTATTGCCATTCGGATATACCGCATTGATGATAAGCGTAATTGTCCCATCCTGATTTTCCGTATAATCTACCACTTCCGTATATGGAATGTCAGGATATTCCACCTCATAAAATCCTCGTGGTCTATATTCATAAGCTGCCTTTTCTGGAATATATGTTGTCTCCCTCCGAAGCGTTTCCTTGCTTACATTAAAATATGTCATAATGACATTCTCAAATATTTCTTCCGGTATCTGATAGACCGCTCCGACCGCCAAACTTTCGTCTGCAGCATAAGGAACGGGCTGCTCATACAAAATTGGATAAAAATTATCAAATATATCATAAAAATCCAAATCCCCAATATCTTCTTCATTCCAGTCAGTGAGAAACATATTGTTCTGTCCATAACCGACTGGCAGGATATACTTCCGGTTCAATTCCCTGCACGTTTCGTCTAACGGCAATACCCGCAATGCAGTATGCTCCGGTGTATCACTTAATGTAAGCACATAGTTTTCATCCGAAAAATAACTTCCTACAAAGAGTAGATACCCTTCCTCTGTATATTGCCATATGTCCGCCGGATAGCTTACCGTATTCCTATTCTGGAGACATCCGTTCTGGTCATACTGATAATACCCTCTGACAATATTTACGTTGCCGTCCTTTGTTTTCAGATCATATTTCCGAAAGCCAAAGTCTTTGATTACTATGATTGTCAGCGTTGCACTCTTCTTTTCATCTACCGCTTTACAAAACTCTATTGCCTGTTCTGCTCCTGCCATGTCAACCTGATTTTCACTGTCAACAGCCACATAACCATTCTCACCAAGCCTTGCAACAATACGCCGCAGCGTTTCCAGACTGCCTAAAGTGTTTGTTTCTACCGCTTCATCATAAATATCACGATAAACTGCCGCTATGCTCTCTGCATTATCGAATCCATCTTCACTTGACGGATACACTTCATGATCCACCACTGTTTCCCCATTCTCCGGCACCTCTGGTAATTCATTGCTGCATCCAGTCATTACCAAAGTAACAGTGCCAGCCATTACAAATAAAGATAATATTTTATTCTTTTCCTCTTTATTGCCGAATGGTATGTGTGCCCCAGAGGGTATAAAGGTATCCTTAAGGGTTTTCGCCAAACCAGCTTTCCAGAACTTCTTTATCTTTTCCAACAACATAGCCGCTTCCTCCTCTCCCCTTTACATCTTCTACCATACTGACAATCAAAATCGGATGTTCTGCTGTACTTTCTGCTGTAAAGACAGAAAACCATCCAAGTTCTGTGCCGGAAGTATCCTCTTTAGAGGCTTTGATTTCTGCTGTTCCTGTTTTCCCTGCCAGCAGGACATCCTCCCGGTGTGCCGCATAGCCCGTTCCATGAGAGTCATTGATAACCTTTTTTATTCCCTCCAATACAAGGTTTGTTGTATTTTCAGAAAAAGCGTTTGGAATCCAGTATTCCGGCTCTGCATCCGGACGATAAACAAAATATGGCTTTATCACATTTCCTTTATTACAAAAAGCTGTGTAAATACATGCCATGTGAAGCGGATTTACTAAAATCTGCCCCTGCCCGTATCCGCTGTCTGCCAGTTGTATCTCCGTTTCAATATTCTCCGTGTTGGAATACTGTGATTTTGACATTACAACTTCAAATGGCATTTCTTCCTGAAACCCCAGTCTTAACAGGGAGTCTTTCATTTCATCTGCACCGATTTTTAATGCCGCTTTCGCAAAGTAAATGTTATCCGAATAGATCAAGGCATTTTCCAGAACAACCAGATCATATGCATGAAGCGTTGTTATATGGTACGAACCCCATGAAGCGTCTTTCTGCCAGCTTAGTCCTACATTTCCATAATCTTCATTTGGATCAACTGCCCCCGACTCCAGACCGATTGCAGCAGTAATTGGTTTAAATGTAGAACCCGGACACCATACCTGCCGAAAACGATTATACAGAGGTTTGTTTTCATCTTCATTCAGCACCGTCCATTTCTCACTGGATAATCCCATAATAAAGTCATTGTTGTCATAAGACGGTGTGCTGACCAATGCCAATACTTCCCCCGTATATGGATTTATTGCTACGGAACAGCTTTTATCTTCCCGGAACTGTTCATATAAGACTCGTTGAAGTTCTGAGTCAATTGTCAGCTTTATCGTTTTTCCATGCTCTACCAGCCTGTTTGCCAGTTCTTCCTTTGTATTGCCTTCGGCATCCACAATATAGATCCGGCATCCATTCTGTCCTTTTAATTCGCTCTCAAACAGCCCCTCTGCACCACTTCTTCCGATAACACTGCTCGCAGTATATCCTTCCCCTGCATGTTTCTCTAAATCCTCTGCCGTGACACTCTGAACATATCCAACTAAATGCGCTACCGCATCTCTTGACGGATATGCCCGTACCTCCGTGTCTGAAATCATAACTCCCGGTATCTCAAGCAACTGCTGCTGTCTTTCATGTTCTTTTATCACTTCTTCGTCCGGTTTCATTGACATCAGTTCTATTTCTTCCACTTTTTGCAGCGTTTTGAGCGGAACAAAAGAATCCTCTTTTACCCACTTTGCCGATAACTTCTTTTCTATTTCTTCCGGCTCCATTCCCAATAGCTCTGCAATCTGCTCTATTGCACTATCTCTGTTTTCCAGTTTTCCCGGTACAATTCCCACAGAAGATGCAACACCCGGTCCTGCAAGGACACGCCCATTCCTGTCTAATATTTCTCCCCTTTTTGCCTGCGTGGTAGAAACCCTTACTCTATCCGTGGAGGATAATCCTGGATAGATCATGGAATCGCTCCACACCAGCTTGTAACCATCTTCTCTTTTCAAGAAATATGCCTCATTTTCAAAGCTGATATTTCCTGCAACAGTATCAAACGTTGTCTGATACTGCACCACGTTTCTTTCTTTGTTGTATGATATAATTGTGGTTGCCATATTTTGTATTTCTATCCCTTCATAAATAGCAGAATTACGCTTTATAAAATCCTCTTCACTGATCTGTCCAGAGGCATCCACATCAATCATTTGATACATTTCCTTATAATTCTGCTCTGAAATGTAATCCATATATGTGAGAAGCAATTCATCCGGTTTGGTCAGATTGCTTCCCGTTTTAGCTAAAATCAGCATATATACTGCCATACCAAATGTAATTGCTCCCATAATGCCTGCAATAAGCCACAAAACCTTTCTCGTCCTTTTTCTTCTTCGTCTGCTTTTCTTTTTTGTCATGAGCTATCCTCCAAATTGAAACCACTTTAATGTTAAATATTACTAATGTAAGATTTTACGTCAAAAAAATTTGATAATGTCTCGCTAAAATATTACACCAGTAAGATTTATAAGTCAAGTAAAAAAATTCTTTATAATGCAGAAACGGCGGGATATGCTCCCGCCATTCTTTCCAGATATATTATAATTTTATTACTTCTGTTCTTATATTCTTTGCGCCTGCTCCATATACTTCCTCAGCAAACTGTGTACAAATCATTGTATCTCTACAGATTTTTACTAAATTATAGCTAATATAAGTTTTCCCTCGTTCCTTATGAACTATTTGTCCTGTTGAAGAACCGCATGAAATCACTTTAATACCGTTATGCTCATTTATAAATGGAATATGTTTATGCCCATGAAGGACACATTTTACATTACTCTTACTTAACCACTCCATAAATATATCCGCATCAAGCAACCTTAATGTTTCATCCAAAAAACCATTAGGAATAATCTTCTTATACCATTTTTCATCATAATAATCCGATTGTGGTATCGGCAATAAATGGTGATGCATTACAGCAATAAGCAGATACTGATTAAGATTATTCACCGAATCAAGCAAATTTCCCATTTCTGACATCTGTGCTATTCCAATTTCGCCCATTGCAAAGCTTCCATTTGTATTAGAATTAAAAAGTAGTAGAATAACTTTTACATCTTCTAAGATTTCTATTTTGGGATAATTCCCAACAATATTAGCAATGTGCTGTTTGCCATGAAAAAACGCCAAACCATGATTGTTTATGTCATGATTTCCTAAAACACGAATAGGCTTTTTCCCACATCTTTCCTCTAAAAAATCTGCAAAATCACTGTAATCATTTTCTGTAACTTACTTTGGGCTATCAACAGCATATCCCGTTATTAAAAAGTTTACATCATCTTCTAATTCTATACTGGCAAGCTGAGTCTTGATTAAAGATTTTAAACGTCTCTCTGCAATGTCAACATTTTTTGATCCAAAATGCAAATCGCTTAATTGAAAAATATAATAACTAACCAACTTTTTCCTCTCCGCTACTCTCTTAATTTCTCCAATTGGGTGTCTCTCATATTTTACAATTTCATATAAATAACATATTTCATCCTCATGTCTGATAGGAACAAATGCGTAGTCATCTGCATATGTATAATCTATTCTGCCATAATTTTTATATTGTTCTGCCAACCAAATTGTCCTACTTACACCTGTTAATGCTTCAAGCGTGGTAGCTGCCTTTTCACTTGTTCTAATGTCATACAGCATCTTCTACCTCCCAGAAAATTTCTGTTCACTGTTAATATCTATTTTATTATAGATTTTTTCTATCATATACAAAAAATCTCAAAATATTATCGATATAAACGAAAAACACCCCACTAACCTTTACAGTTAGCAGGGCCTTCAAAAAATCAAATTGTATTATGCTATCTCGCATCTTCAATGCTTTCCTTGTTATAACTTCTACCATTATAACTGATAACCAATTCCGCTAGGCACTCATAAAACACATAATCTCCAATTTACATCATCGTAAACTGAGTGACTTTCCACAATTTATGCTTTTTTCTTTTTGGGTTTTCTTTCTGGTAATTCCGAGTACATTTCGTCCACCATATTCTGTAACGCAGTTCTATCATCCAAAATGGTTACCGGTAACATTGGTTTTGCACCTTCATATGGTGGCTCTGGTTCACTGTCCGGCATAAATTTCTTACTTGTCTCTGTAATCTTCACCATAAAACCATTGCCATAAATCCCACCAAATATCCGTTCTTTATAATAAAAAACATATCCACCCATCATAGGAATATTTCGTACATTTCCTAAATCAGATAGCTGGTCCATTATGTATTCCGCAAGTTCTTTATTCTTCGCCATAAACACCTATCCCTTTTTCAATGCCTGTACCCTCATTGCTACATTTTCGCCAAATTCTTCATCTGAAAACTTCGGGTCTCTGGTATCAAACCATATCTTACACGGCACTTCACCACATTCTCCACAATTTTGCATACATTTACTATTTCTAACACAATCATAAATCGGACAAGCTTTTCCTTCCGGTGCATGAAACACTTTTCCCTCACAGGAATTGCATCCATTACACATTTTGCCGAAACAATAACACGCTCTACAATCTGTACCACAGACACTTATTAGCTCCTTTTGATACGCTTCATACCAACCCTTCACCACTTCTATGGGATGTTGAACTAATTTTGCTGCTTCCTCTATGGTTTTACCTGCTTTAAACTGCTTACAGGCAACAGAATACATACTCTCTGAAACTTCTATCAAATGTCCGTCCGGGTCAAAGATGTGAATTCCTCTCTGAAGCCACGGAAAAGTTTTCGGCTCATGAAGTCTTTCCACCTGTGGATAAGAATCTAACAACTGCATAAACCCATCAAAATCTTCTGTTTCAAAATACAACTCCAGGGTATTGGAACGAAATTTCATGGTACTTGCATCAAAGCCGGCTATATGTTCCAATCCCTGCTGCAATGCCAATCCACATGTCAAAGTCTTATTTTCCCCCAAATCCACAAGTACATCCTGATTAAATAAATCCTTATAAAATAGCAAAGATTTTTCCATATCTCGCACTGCAATTACAGTGGTACAGTATTTCATCTTTTTCATCCTTTCCTGCCTGTTAGAATATGAAAACTATTATACTAAATTTATACGAAAACATCTTGTATATTTCCGACATCCTTGAAAGCCATTATTCTTGCATTATGTATATCCATTGAATGATATCTCTTGAATTCCCGTAATAAGTGAGATTGATCTGTATATCCAAATTTATGGACCGCACTTAACACATCAAAATCCGGCTCACACAAAATGTCTCTCCACAAGAACTGATACCGTATCAAATTGCTTAACTTTTTAGGCGTGATGCCAATGTACTCATGAAACAATCGTTCCAATTGCCTGGTACTTACAAAGGATTCCTTTGCTAAATTTGCTATATCCAAAGAACCTTTATTTATCAAAATATTTTGTATTGTATCGTTTACAACTGCATTTTCTCTCACATCAGATAATCTTTTAAGTAATACTTGTTCTGTAAAAGAAGCTTTTTCCTGTAAAGTTTTCAGTTCTAACAGTTTGGGACGAATAATCTTGTCCAGCCATTTAAACCTTGAACCTATATCGAAATAACCATTTATGGTAGATTGTAAAGAATCATCGGCAAATGCATATGCACTCCACGCATAAAAACGAATAGCAAATGTCGATATCATATGCCCTACAGTTCCGTTGTCATGTGCGTGGAAACTACAATCATTTATTCCGCAGAATCCACCAGTTACGGTATTATTGGTGTAATCTATATGGTATATAATATCCACACAGGTATCTGGAATTACTAATTCCAGTGCGTCATAATTTTCGATTTGTATAAGCGGATTTTCTGTTCCCCAATAGCATCTGATGTAGGATTGTAATTCTTTAGAAGGGGCGAATTCCGCATAAAAATTATTCCTTCTGAATGGAGTTGCCGTCAATGGATGATAAATTGTATTATATCTCATTCACATTCTCCCTTCTTTCACTGGTTATTCTCTCCCCCATCTTGCTATTTGAAGAAATAAGTCTACCTCTTCCTTCCACCTTAACAAGTGTTTCCAACTCTTTTAATGCCTCCTTAGCAATCCCTCCGGCTTATTGTTCATCAATTCATAAAGCTCTGAAAGTGTTCCATTTCCTTGTGCCGTATCCCATTCATGTGGTATCCTTGCAAAATTCTCTTCAAGCACTTTACTTAATGGACAAATTTTTCCAATAATCTGAAAGGCTTTTTTTGTTTCAATTCTGAAATTCATTTCCTCCATACCTTGTACCGAAATAGAAAACTTTATTGCCGGATAGGATTTCAAAGTTGCATTTTCCTTTTTTGTTACTGATGGTACTATGCCGTGTATGCTCTGAAATGCACGATTAAAAGCTGTCGGTGAATCATATCCATATTTCAGGGCAATCTCAGCTACCTTTTCAATACACTTTCCTCTCTTTTTCCTACACATAAAAGAGAGCATTTATTAAATATAAACTATATCTAATTCCCTTCGTTCAAGCATTCCAAAATAGGTTCAATATACTTTATATCAGAAATATCATAAGATGAAGAAATCATTTTTATCATAACTTCATCTTCCGCTGTCTTGTTCTTTTTGGCTTTCAACGTCTTAATAAACACCTTCATCATCAGCTTTGATGTTGTTGACATTTTCTCATAATTAAATCCACCAGGACAATAAAACACCTTTACTTTACTCATTTCATCTTCACTAAAATTCTTTTTAAGAGCCGGTTCTATCTCCGGATTATCTAACGGACTTCCACCAACGCAAAATGTTATAAGTTTTTTACCTTCCCACTTATTTATATTTCCCTTAAACCAACTAAGCTTACTTATTCCACCTGCACATGCCCACCACCATAAATAATAGCATCATAATTATCCATGCTTTTCTTCTTAGCTTCGCTCAATTCATAGCAATCCGCACCACTTTTTTCAGCTATCCACTCTGCATAACGCTTCGTAAAACCTGTCTGTGAATTATAAATTATTATTGTTTTCATAACTATAAACTTCCTCCCATTCTTTTTAAATTATTCTCTAATTTTGAAATAATGCCATAAGCACTATCCACTTCATCTTCTGAAACTCCCTCATATAAATATTGCAAAAAATCCATTTCCTTCTGATGATACTTTGCACCCATAAGCTGTGCTTGTGCTGTCAAATATACCCTCTTTTTTCTCTTATCCTTTAAATCTGTTTCTAAATGGACAAATTGCTTCTTTTCCAGACTGTTCAATATCTCTTTTACATTCTGCCGCGAACATCCCATTGTCTTCGCCAGTTCATTTGCTGTAGGTGCTTCCTCCTGATAAAGATTCATACATGCTAACAAGAAAAACTGTTTACAGGTGATTTCTTCATAAAACGAATCTCCTACCGCCTGAAGCCTGTTATGAAATGCAAAAAACAAGCCAAATAAGGCATATTTATGATCCATCATTCTATAAACATCAGACGCGTTCATTGCTTTCCCTCCTTATTTATGCAATATATTGCTTATCTATATATTACAACAATATTAGAATTAAGTCAATTTATTTTCACGCAAAAAGACGGGATTATTTTCCTAGCTTTAATTTATTTACCTTCTTCTGTCTTACAAGTTGTTCATGATAAAAGAAATTTGTATGTAAAATAGAATGTTCTGCACAATACACTTCTATCTCCTCTCCCAATTCATCCCAGTAATCTTTATTCCCATCCACATATATCTGCTTATACAAATCAGCATATTGGGGATGTTTTTCATTTATATATCTAAGTATCCAAGCCTTATACTTCCCTCTAAGATTCAGATTTTCAAACCAATACTCATCAACAAACAGCCTACTTTTTTCTATAATTTCCTTATAATCTGTTATTGCTGGAAATATCGGCGACATAAATAACACCGTATGAATTCCGTTTTCATGCAATACTTTAAGCGTATTCATACGAGCCTCAATACTGCTTGCTTTATCCATATCATTCTTAAAACTCTCATCTAGAGTATTAATAGACACAGCTACAGATGCATCTTTAAATTGTTTCAACAATTCCACATCTCTCAAAATCAGCGATGACTTTGTTGAAATACTAACTGTACATTCTACATCCATAAGCTGCTTTAATATACTTTGTGTTATACAATATTTTTCCTCATAAGGATTATAACAATCTGTGACAGATGCCAGAAAAACTGTCTTCCCCTTTAATTTATTTTTACTTATCTGTTTTGAACATCTTTTAATGTCTATAAATGTTCCCCAGTCCTCGTTGTGTCCTGTAAATCTTTTCATGAAGCTGGCATAGCAGTATTTACATCCATGGGGACAGCCCACATATGGATTAATAACATAATCACTGGCAGGGAGATTGGATTTTGTCAGCAAATCCTTTACCTCAATTTCCTTTTCAATTATATTTATTATCGAATACCTCCTCCATGAAAATAGCACTCATATATTTTTTCATCCATGTAAAATATTTCTTC
>CAJUBR010000079.1 GCA_910584695.1 uncultured Lachnospiraceae bacterium | reverse complement strand
ATAAATTCCAATAGTTTTTCAGAACTTTCAGATAAAAATGCAACATTTTGTATTACACTCCCTGTCACTTGACGTATCTTATCTACTGCCTGTCTTGAATTATCTGCTAACTGCCGGATTTCTTCCGCAACAACGGCAAATCCTTTCCCTGCCTCACCGGCCCTCGCTGCCTCTATGGACGCATTCAGTGCTAAAAGGTTTGTCTGTGCACTGATTGCAAGTATCTCTTCTGTCAAAGTATCAATCTCCTGTACTCTTTGACTGTCAGTAATAGCTTTTTCCAGATCTCCTCTCGTTTCCTGGTAAAGTGCAACTGCTTCCTCCGCAGACTGCTTGGAAGCTGCATGCTGCCTTTCGGCCCGCTCCATAATATCATTAGACTGCTCTACTGCTTCCCCTGCTTTTCCTGCTACATTCTCTATCGCAGTTCCCAGCTCCTGTCCATTATTCTTAATGTGCTCTGCCAATCCCATTGCCTGGTTGGTCTGCTCCATAACCTGACCTGCCAGCCCGGATATTCCGGATATATCATGGTTTAAAATTGTCATCTTAGTAGAAGTACTCTCGGCAATTGTGCTGATGTTACCCGCTTCCTGTTTTGTATTTAAAATAATTTCCCTGATCTGCTGCCTTACTTCCGTTGTAGCTGTTTGAATTTGTTCCGTCTCATTTTTGTATTCTTTTGGAATTGCTTTTTCACTAACCGCATTCTCTGAAAAATCTCCGGAAGCAAACTGCTTTAACATCTGTACTGGTGCCAGCATCTTCCCAATCAACCCTGCCATAAACACTGCTACAAATGCAATAACCACAAAAGCAATTACAATCGCTACCATAATCATCGTAATAAGAGAATCCGTAACATTCGCAGCCGGCACTACAACTCCCAGCATCCAGTTACTTCCTTTTATTCCTGACACTGCAAAATAACATACACTGCCATCATAATCTGTAAGCTTTCTTACACCACTGTCTGTTCCCTCTATCATCCCCTTTAGAGCCGGCATCTTATCTGCTACTAAAACCGTCGTCTCCTCGGCAGGTTCATATTTTTTATTTTTATGTGCTACATACTGTCCACTGCTGTCTACCAAAAAACCATATACTCCCTCTTCATAACTGATACTTCCCGTCAGATCCGTTACCGTACCAAGTGTTACATCCAGACCAATGACTCCCGCAAGTTCTCCATCTATGTATATCGGTGCCGCAACAGTTGTACACATCTGATTCGTCAGCACATCCCAATAAGGGTCTGTCACTATAACCGTTCCTTCTTCTGCAGCCTGTTTGTACCATCCACGCTCTACCGGATCATAACCCTCTGGTATCTCTGCCTCCCGGTTGGACTGAATAAACTCACTGTCCTTTGTTCCGCAGTACAGATTCAAAAGTTCCTCCCTGCCTGCTGCATGGGTATCCATTACAGACTGGATAAATTCCCTATCTGTTTTTCCTCCGGCTTCTATACTGTCTGCAGCTCCGCCTGCAAGCATTTTTTCATTTTCAATCCACGTATTGATTTCCTCTGCGTATTTATCCGCGTTTAACTGAAGTGCCTGTGTCTGATTCTGAATCATACGTTTTCCTGCAACTGCAACAATCCCTGACGTGGTCAGAAGAATACTTACTACAACAATACCTATCACATTTACTGTAAGCTTTCCTTTAATCGTCTTTAACACAACTTCGTACCTCCTTGTATTTTATTGTTGTTTTATCGTTGAATTCCCTCTTTTACTATCATAATATATCTTTACCATATCAAAAACACTTTTGGTACAATTCGCACTTTTAGGGGTATCCTTTGCATTTATTGTATTCTTCAACAATTACCTTTTGTATCTTAAATATAAGCATTTTCATTATATCGAATATACTAGGAAATAACAAGATTGGTCCTGTCTGATATAAATTCTGCAATATATGAAAACTTTTATTTTACCAGAAAAAAAGTGTATGGCATCTGCTGTCCATACACTTTAAATTATTATTTAATTACCGTTTTACAATATTCTTTCCGCTGATTTTCCATACCATACTAATTTGTCCTGCCGGCAATAAAGCAAGCATCCATACTTACTTGGATCATAGCAAATGTCCGAAGGATCGATCTTTTGTCTCTTGCGACAGGGCAATTGACTATCTTGTAAAGACAATCTGCTCATAAACTTCTTTCTCTCTGCAGTTGTAGGCTTCTAATGTAAAAGTTTCCTCCATATTGACAGGTTCGTCTAAGTACAAATTACAGCGCCTCCTGCCATCCTCGAGTAAAACAGCTCCTCCTTCTCCTCCGTCCACAAGCTCTCCGTTTTCCTTTACCAGCCTGAAGGATAATGCTTCTTCATCCATGCGGTCCTCTGTATCATAGACAATTTCTATATAAGTTCCAAGATCCGTTTTTGTTACACCGATGCTTTCTAAAACAGCACTTGTTCCTGTAATTTCCATCTTTCCATCTGCCGGTACATATGCCTCCCTCTTACTGTTACTGATGTCATTGAGTGCAAATTGGATTTCACTTCGTTTCACATCCTCTGTCCCCATTTTCAAGGAAGTACAGGCACAGATAACATCTAACGTTTCGTTATGATTTCCCTTTCCCGCCTCAATCATAATGTCCATGACCCCATCAGAGACTGACTGCCACTGTATTGTCTGTACCGCAATATCCAAATCCACCGAATTCATAATACCGGCATTTACATGAACCATGTCAAGACCTTTTTCAGATGCATAAGACTCTGCACTCTGATTACTGTCAATTCCCCAATCACCTACACTATCTTCCGCAAATGCATCTTCTGGCACAAGGAAATGATTCCCTTTTGCTTTTGCCTCAACAACAATATAGATTTTATCACTGTCACAAAGTGCTTCTTTTACCTTATATTCTGCAAATTCATCCTCCACCACATTTTTTTTCTCCTGCTTTATCTCTGTTTCAACCATATTCTGTACCGTCTCCGGCATTGTTTTATCAGATTTCTTCCAGAAGTCCGAAATACTAAAGTATTTCTCTGCCGCATATGCTCCTGTTCCAAGCAGCACCACAGCAAGACTTGCAAATACTATGGTCTTTCCCATTTTTCCAATGGCAACTCTGTTTTGCCGGTTTATATTTTCTTTTTCCTGATTCATCTGTTCTTTAACGCATCTTATTGCACGGTTTGCACTCATTTCCACATTGTTCGGAATCTTTGTATTTTCTCCAAATAACTTAAACAGCCTTTCGTCCATTTTTATGTCCTCCAATCTCAATCACATTGTCCTGATACTCTTTTTCTAATAACTTTCTCGCTCTGGAAATTCTGGTCATAACAGTATTTTTATTCATATCTAACAATCTGGCAATCTCTGCCACCTTAAACCCTTGTCCATAATAAAGAATTATAATCTCCTGATATTTTACATCTAACACATTCAAAAGCTCTTTCCACTCGCAATCTGTATAACCATTTTCTTCATATGGAACTATAAATGCTTCCCCCAAAAAAGAGTCTGTAAGCAGTACCTTGCTCTTTTGCCGTATCATATCTTTGCACTTATTAATCAAAATTCTGGTGAGCCATGTTTTAAAGTATTTTTCTTTTTTTAGTGTGTGAAGTTTTTCATAACATGTGAGAATCGTATCCTGTATGACATCTGCTGCATCTTCATTATTCTTCAAATATGCCCATGCCGTTTTATACATACTCTGCATATGTAGGTCCATCAACTCGCCAAAAGCATCCCCTTCGCCATTCCGAACTCTCTGCACTAAATCTTTCACATCATTTTTCATTTTCTATGTTGTGCGGTTGTTCTGCACTCTCCTTTCTTCGAACATGTTCTTTTTGTATACATTCATTAGACTGAAAGAGACGGTATTATATTTCACATTTTCCCAAATTTTTCAGATAAAGGATTCCTTAACGGAAACTATATGGCAAAATTCGATGGACTGCAAGAGACAATTCCAAAAAAACAGGAACTGTCACATTAACATTTTATTCTTTGTTTTGCGACAGTCCCTGTTTTATTATAATTCCTTTATCAGTGTCTGGAGCATCATAATATGATACTCCTCATCCTTAACAATTCTTGCCAGTACAGCATTGACATCATTGTCATTTATCATATTCATATGCATTCTATATTGATGAATTGCTGCCTTTTCCGATTCGATATCCGCTAATATCATTTTTCCTGCACTCTCCGGAATGGTCAGATATTCCGGAGTCCACATCTTTGGTCTGCCATTACGTGGTTTTGCCGTAAAATCAATATTGCCGCCAAGTAAAAAAATCAATTCTCCCAATTTCTGCAGATGTATCATTTCCGCCATTGCAATCCCCAAAATTGTTTTTGCCAAAGGGCACTTTTCACTGGACATCCGGTTCTCATTATTGATATACTGCGTAATCGCAGACATTTCCGAAACTGAACCACAGTAATCCATACTAAGCAGATCCGCATAAATCTGATTTTTTCCCCTTACCTTGACTGGTGGATAAGGTAAATCCATCATAATCGGGCTTACCTCCATAAAATTACAGGTATTGGTTAGAGAATCCTTTTTTTCTTCCATTCTACCATCTTCTCCTAATATATCTTTATATAATAATATATTGGAGTTTTTTAATGACGTGCACTTTGTTTTATGTTTCATCCCTCAGAGCATCAATAATGTTTTCTTTTCTAATCTTTCCTGTGGTATAGAGCATGGTAATAAATATTACAAGAAACACACCAAGTATACTGATTCCCATGCTGCTTAACGGGAAAATAAAATCAATATCACCACCACCCATGTCCATTCCCTTGTAGATCAGCCATGAAAAAAGTACGGAAACAGGGATTCCCAGCAGCAATGTCCGCATACCATAAAGGACACACTCAAAACGCATCATTTTATTAAAATCGTGATCCGACATTCCCACGGAGCGAAGCATGGCAAGTTCACGCCTACGCAGTTTAATATTGGTGGAAATCGTGTTAAATACATTTGCAACTGCAATCAGTGAAATCATAATGATAAAAATAGCCGTAAATAAGTCTACAACAAATACCATATTTTTGTTTTCCACCATAATTTCATTCGTGTCCAGCAGCATATACTCCGCAGTAACGCTCATTCCGTCAATAATACCCTGCATTCTGTCTGCGGATTGTCCTGAATTTTCCGACTGGAAGGTCAGCCCTTTGACTTTTAATGCTTCATCCGATGGAGCAAGCGTCTCCTTAAGGGACCAAGGTGCTATCACGTCAAAAATGTACGGTAAATCCTC
Source organism: uncultured Lachnospiraceae bacterium (assembly GCA_910584695.1). GTDB lineage: Bacteria > Bacillota > Clostridia > Lachnospirales > Lachnospiraceae > CAG-590. The sequence goes on along the minus strand of CAJUBR010000079.1, from coordinate 7,279 downwards.
ATACTCCATTGACATTGTCGTTGGAATATCCGGCGGCACAATCTCTACAAATTTGATGTTTACTTCCTTCCCGGTCCTTTCTTTTTTGCCGTTATCCATCCGGGGCACAAGGGTAACATCTAAGTACTCCTTTGTAAACATATCTGTAAATGCATTTACTTCCTGCACCCGCTGCTTATGATCTTCTATTTTAGCAACCGCAATCAATTTTGCATTTTGTCCCGTATATTCAGCTTCCGGCAATTCCAGACTTTTAATCATATTCCGATAGGTGTCATCATCCACAAAGTGAAGGCTTACTGCCAAATCTACCGTTTCATCCGGCAAAGGAGAACCCAGAGCCTCCCGCAGGGCATCTGACATATCTTTGCCTTTAACCGGACAGGAATTGTTCATCACCGCCTGACATTGGCTTTCCAAAACTCCGTCTACTGTTTTCAACTGATCATATAGTGCCATCATTTCAGCATCATCCATGTTCTGTGTGCCAAAGCCAATATCATAGGTAGTAAACGCCTCAGCCCTCTCTGCCGTCTGATTCATATAAGTCCGAAAGGTAGTGGCTGATACAAACAGAACAACACTTAATGTAAGGGACAGGATTATACTGCGATAACGCCTCTTATTGCGTTTAAAGTTTTTCAAAGCCAGAATTCCTTCCAAACCGTAGATACGCTGTGTAAATTTTGATATTTTTAACTTCTTTGCTTCCACCTTAACCTCGTTTGTCTGACGGATACATTCCATCACAGGAATTGCTGCTGCTTTTTTAGCTGGAATATAAGCGGACATCAAAATCGTCATCATACTGACTCCTACTGCTGCAAAAAGCACAGGAACCGATACTTTTAAGGTCAGGGGAACATCATACATAATATTTGCAAAATTTTTCGCCACTAGAGTAATCACCAGCTTAATACTCGGTATGCCAAGCAAAAATCCCATCGGAATTCCCACTGCACCGATACAAATTCCCTCAAACAGCACCGAGTTTCGCAGTTGCTTTTGGGTCGCACCTACTGACATTAGAATACCAAACTGATGCGTACGCTCACTTAAGGAAATATTAAAGGAATTATAAATCAAAAATACCGAACCGAGCATAACCAGAGACACCAGTATACCTCCTGCCCAATAAAGAAGCATATTAAATATCTTATCATCCGAAAGTCCCATGAACCTTAACACATTATCGTTTAATATATATGTCCTGTTTCCAGCAATGTTCTTCACATAAGCGTGCAGATAAATTGGATTTTTTAATGAAATGAACGTATTTAAACTCTTTGCTGTATCCTTGGAATCCGCCGCCGTAATCAGTGTATATCCGGGAGCAGAACGTTCCTCAAACGCAGGCCTTTGATAAATGCCGACTACGGTATAGGTTTTCTTTTCCAGCGAAGTAAGAGTCTCCTTTCCTGATTGGTATGGTTCATACTGGCTAAGGAGTTTTTCTCCATTCTGACGCTGTCCCACCTCAGGCGTTATGGTATCCCCAATTGAAATTTTAACACCGCCATTAGAGGCAACGTGTGCCGGTACAAGAACTTCCTGACTGTTTTCCGGCAGTCTGCCTGAAAGAAGGTCAATCGGCAGGCTGTTATAAGTTCCCGGATAAAATCCGGCAAAAAACAAATATGGTTTATCAGGATTTTTTCCGCCTTCCAACATAGCAAAACCGATATTTTCAAACGCTTCCGCCTTTTCAACATTATGATTTTTTTCCTGTTCTTCCAAAAAAACCGAATCCGTATCTACAAAGGATACATACCAGTCACCATATTTCATTTTTGCTCCGTTTACCATATAACTTTGCAGGGAAACGGCAAAAGTTGCAACACCCGTAATCAGAGCAGCAGACAAAGCCACACCGATTATCGTTATCAATGTCCGTGTACGGCTTTTTTTCAAACCCTCAAGGGCAACCTTATGAAAAATATTCATGCCTGTGACACCTGCCTTTCATCTCCCACTACATTCCCGTCTGCAATGGTAATAATCCGGTCAGCCTGCAGGGCGATGTTTTCGTCATGGGTGACAAGGATCAGGGTCTGTCCGTATTTTTTGTTGCTTTCCTTTAACAGGCGGATAATTTCATGACCATTCCGGCTGTCCAAGGCACCGGTGGGTTCATCTGCTAGCATCACTGCCGGTGCATTCATAAGTGCCCTTCCGATAGCGACACGCTGCTGCTGACCACCTGATAACTGGTTTGGCAGATGGGTTCTGCGTTCCTTAAGCCCTAATAGCTCTAACAAATCCTCCAACCGTTCCCTGTTCACTTTCCGCCGGTCCATCAAAATTGGAAGTGTAATGTTTTCCACCACATTTAGAGTAGGAATCAGATTATTAAACTGATAGATTAACCCAACCTGACGGCGGCGGAAAATAGCAAGACTTTCATTGCTTCCTGCATAAACATCCTGTCCGTCCAGATAGATTTTTCCGCTGGTAGGCACATCCACACCTGCTATAGCATGCAGCAACGTAGATTTTCCGGAACCGGAAGAACCGATAATTGCGGTAAAATCCCCTTTCTCAATGGTAAGAGATACATTATCAAGTGCAATCACTTGATTCTCATCCTTCCCATAAACTTTACATAAATTTTCAACTTTTAAAAACTCCATCACTTGAGCCTCCCTTTTGTAATACTTTAAATTCACCCATATCATAGAACTTTCAGCTTACATCTGAGTGACTTTTAAGTGAGAGATTTGTCACTTTGAAAAACGGATAGAAAATACAGCACCGTTTCGGGGATGATTTTTTGCCGTAACTGTACCGCCCTGCCGGATGATGATCATTCTGGAAAGTGCCAGACCAATCCCATAGCCTGCAGCACCTGCACTTTTCCCACGGTAAAATCTGTCAAATAGGTGCGGCAAATCTTCTTTCTCAAAACCTTCACCGCTGTCATGAATCATAATCTCAGTAAACAACGGATTCTCTGTACATATAATCTCAATTCTACCGTCATCACCGACGCTCTCCATGCAGTTTTTTAGGATATTTTGAATTGCCTGGGAAAGCCATGCCAAATCCCCCCAAATCTCCATTCCCTCCGGTGCGTCCAACTGCAATGTGATATTGTGCAGTTCCATCGGAATCAAAAGAGAACAAAGCGCCTCTCGGATTAGATGGTTTACTTCCATCCGCTCTTTTTGAAAAACTACAATACCGGCATCCAAACGGGATAATTTTAACAAAGAGGTAATCAGCCAGTCCATCTGTACAAACAATTCCTCTGTTTCCCGCAGTAAGCCCATCCTCTCATTTTCTTCTGCAGTATTCTTTAACAGTGACAAAATCAAATTTGCAGAAGTCAGTGGAGTACGAAGCTGGTGTGCAATATCGGCAAGGGAATCCGCAAGATGTTTCTTATCCCTTTTCAGTGCATCATTTTGCTCCCGAATACGCAGCGTCATCTTTGTTATCTCACTTTCCAAAATGGATAGTTCCCCCTCTTCCGATTCACTGACATACAAATGTTCCTCATTATGAAGCACAAGATCAATTTGTTCTGCCATCCCGGCAATCCTCTTATATCTGGCTTTGGTAAACATAAAAAATGTACTTCCAAAAGCAGTAGCTACAATAAGAATCAGGATTCCCGCTGCCGGATGAATGATAAACCCCACTATTGCTGCAACTGCTGTGATTACCAAAAACAAGACCAAAAACTGTCGAATTTCTCTATTTCGAAACATAGTTGCCCCCCAACCGGTACCCGGTTCCTCTCACGGTCAAAATAATCTCCGGATTCCCAGGGTCTTTTTCAATCTTTTCCCTCAGACGCTTAATATATACAGTCAGTGTGTTGTTATTGACAAACTCACCTGCCGCATCCCACAATTCATCTAACAGCCTGTCCCTTGTTATGATACTTTTAGGACTGCCTACAAATACTAACAGCAAACGGTATTCCAGTGCTGAAAGAAAAACCTCTTTCCCGTCTTTTTTCACAATACCATTCGTTACATCAACATAAAGTCCCAAGTGTTCAAAAACAGACGGGGAATGTCCTGATTTCCGCAGGGCATTTTCAATCCGTGCAATCAATTCCCTTGGCCGAAACGGTTTAATAATATAATCATCTCCCCCCATATTCAGTCCGGTAACAACACTCGCTTCATCCCCGGAAGCTGTCAGAAAAATGACAGGAATATCCCTTGATTGTTTCATCTGTGTACAAACCGCAAAGCCGTTCCCATCAGGCAGGGAGATATCAACCAATGCCAGATCATATTTATTTCCGTCAAATAACGAATATGCCTCCTCCTGTGTTCCAACATGCGTAACAGTAAACCCTTCCTGGTGAAGCAAAAGTATAAGGTTCTTGGCAATCTCCCTGTCATCCTCAACCAAAAAAATTCGTTTCATTTCTTTTTTCCTTTCCTGATTATTACCAAATTCTGTAAGCAAAAATTTGTCTTAAATTTTTCTACCTCTATCACACCTTCTTTTGTAACCCGTCTTATCTTTTTCCTTTTTAAAGATTCTTCGATGTAAAATCCCCCCAATACAAAATACTTAATATCCGATTATTTCGTAAGCCGTATATTCATGACTAAAATGATATCCCAATTTCTCCGCTAATGCCACAGACCACATATTTTGTGCATCCCAGCTTGGATATAACCCTTTTTTCAAACACTCTAAAATCAGCTTCGCTCCACACGCATATGCCAATCCCTTTCTTCTGTGATCTTTCCTCGTGTCAATTTCTATTTCAATACCTTCATTATATCTGCTATAGGAGGAAGCACCTGCTACTAATTCTCCATCCTTTAATACAACTACACCTAATCCTAATTTTTTATATGTATCATAATCCTTAAATTGCGATACCAAGTCATTTGCCCATCTGTTATTCTGACACAAATCATATTCATGTTCTTCTATCAATTTCAATTCATAACCCTCTGGCAATTCAAAAATGGCCTGTTCTAATTTACATACATCAAAAATATCTTTTTCTTTTTTGATTGCATATCTTGAAACTTTTTTTGCTTTATCTCCGTAGCACTTTTCAATTAACTTTGCCCATGCATCATTCTGTGGAACCATAATGATAAAATCCTGTTCACAGCTTTCCGGTTTGAATCTGATTAATTCCTCGCTTGGCCTTCCTGCATAAAAAGCAAAATCTCCTAATATTGCCACTGCCGCATCATTCAAAGTATTCGTATATACCTCTCCCATTATACCTTGTAAGCAAGACCATATTGCGGACTCACTCCAATCACCAAATATATCCGTAATATCTCTCATCTTAAGCAATTTCCTCCTTTTTTGCCTTTATTATACCCAAATTGATTATTATAATCAACGTCCTGCTTTTAGGTAAAATTGTCTCAGATAACAAAACCCCCCAATCATCATAAACATTGTCCCCAGTTCCTTCGTTATGGATGTCCTCTTTCTATATCATATTTCTTTAAACATCTTTTTTCATCCATGACATCAAGCCTCTAAGTTCCGTTCCAACCTTTTCAATTTCATGCTCGGATTCCATCTGCCTTTTGGCGTTGAAATATACTCTGTCCGATTGGTTTTCAAGCAGCCGCCCGTAATGTAATCTCCATATTCGGCTGTATCGCTGATGGAATACCTCATCATGCTAAGACCGCCCCTATTTATAAGGTCTACAATCAGTTTCATTTCATGGCAGCATTCAAAATATGCCATTTTATACAATGTTACTCCATTTTAATAAATTATTTTCAAACACAACAGTAAGTTTACCATTATCTTTCAGCCAAGAGAGATAGGAACGAATCGTACTGCCAACAAGTGCATATTGCTCAAAATTCATTGTTAATCCAAAATCAGAAAACAACTTTTGCAATATGCTTTCAAAATTGGTTGGTTCCTTGCAGATTGATAATATCCGGTTTGCAATCTCATCCACTTTGTTAATATTGTAATTGGCAAGTTCTGTAATATCATCCGTTACAGGTGCGTGAGCCGGCACAAACATTTTTGCTTTAAGCGTTTTTACTTTTTCAAGCGTATTCAAATATTCAGCTACATCATAAATAAATCCGATTTGATATTTGTCCAGAGTTTCCTTGCTTGAAAGACAATCCGCCAGAAATAGAGTGTCATCGGGAGTGCGAAAACCAACCATATTGAAAAAATGTCCTTTAAGCGGAATGAGCTCAATTTCTTTTGGAAAATCGTCATCCGAAAAATCTGTAACTTCGCTTGGCTTAGCAAGTAAAAATTTATGACATAAATCCTTGCTTGGATAACCTCCGTATAAGAAAGACGGCTCTAAAATAGGATACTCGATAAAGGCTTTTTCAATTCCATTCGAAAAAATTTTACAATCCAGTTGCTGCTGCAAATACTGATTTCCCCCGATATGGTCTGCATTGGAGTGTGTATTTAAAATGCCCTTTAAATTCCAACCCTTCTCGTTCAATATTTTATGTACTCTTTTGCCTGCATTTTTATCATTTCCACTGTCAATCAGATATACATTTGTTTCATCTGCACAGTAAATGCCTATTTTTGCCGGACAATTTATATAGTAACTTTTCTCTCCAATTTGATTTAATTCATACATAAAACAATACCTTCTTTCATCAATAAAAAATTGTGTTATAAACACTGCAAAGCCCATCGTAATTATTCTGATAGCTATGAGGAACATTTGCCAAAAAGCGAATTGCCTGTTTCTGTGTCAATATAATTTTTTCACCGTTTATAACCATATCGAGTTTTCCATTTATGACATAAACTGTTTCTTCTACATTGTCATTGTGCGGATCTGAAAAGTGCATACAGCCAGCGTCAAACTCAATATAAAAAGCCTCAAAATTTCGTATCGGATCATAGGAAAACAGTGTATAGGCTCTCATAGCACCATTTTCAGCGGACACAGCTTCTTGTCCTGCTAAATTAATAACCGAATACTGCACTTTGTCTTCCTTTAAAAAGGATGACAAAGGTACTTTTAAACCCGTTGCAATTTTCCAAAGCGTAGTGATCGTGGGAGAAGATTGTCCCCTTTCAATTTGCCCAAGCATTGGTTTGCTGACTTCTGTCAAAGCAGCAACCTCTTCTAAAGTAAGTTCCCGCCTTTGGCGAATATCTTTCAGATGTTTTCCTACTGTTAATTTAACCATTTTTATCCTTCCTGTTTTATATAGCATATTTTATTATAATATAACATATTCATTTTCAAAAGACAAGCAACACAAAAAGACCTCCGTACACAATAACTGTACTGAAAGCCTTTAAATATTTACAGTAAAGAAACTATCTCCTG
>CAJUBR010000078.1 GCA_910584695.1 uncultured Lachnospiraceae bacterium | reverse complement strand
GCTCCTTCTGTTCCCGTTCCAGCTCCTCCTCGTCATCCAGATAATCCGCAAACAGCTTTAATAATCCTTCCTCCATTTTTCTCCTCCTATGCATATGATCTATTTTCCAAATAATACACAAATAACTTTTCCTATAAATTCTGTTAATAAAAAGTATATTTATTATTATATATTTTTTTATAAGCGGCTTTTAATTCATATTTATTCCCTTTATTGTAACTCATTTTTCCTTTTAAAAAAAACCCTCTATAGTTCCGTTTTTTATACCTATAGTTCCGGTTCTGTGAAAAATTAGTGAACATACTGTGAAAATTTTGAGTCCTATAAATTGCAGTCTGGCTGTACCAACTTTTTATAAAAGAATCATTTTGCCTAAAAATAAATAAATCTTTTCTGGCATAGCAAAAAGAAAATGTATACTTGACTTTTGAATGCAGACTTTATACAATTTACTTTAGTTATTAAAAGTTTTAAACTTTAAACCATGTAAGACAAAGGAGAAAAATATGCCGATTACCGAATTATTAGAACAGAATGTCAAAGAATACCCAAATGATATATGCTTAGTTGAAATCAATCCGGAGGTAAAGGAGGTCCGCCGGGTCACCTGGAAGGAATATGAGCTGATTGAACCGAATCCGACCACCCACTACCGGAGAGAAATTACATGGCACGTTATGAATGAAAAAGCAAATCGCTTTGCAAATCTGCTGCTTAGCCGGGGAGTGAAAAAGGGGGATAAAGTTGCCATATTACTGATGAATTGTCTGGAATGGCTGCCGATTTATTTTGGTATTTTAAAAACGGGTGCTTTAGCAGTGCCGCTTAACTTCCGTTATGCGTCCGACGAGATTGAATACTGTATCAAATTAGCAGATGTGGATGTATTGGTTTTCGGTCCGGAATTCATCGGTCGTGTAGAAGAAATCGCCGATGAAATCAGTAAAAACCGCCTGCTTTATTATGTGGGAGATAACTGTCCGACATTTGCGGAAGACTATAACAAACAGACTGCGAACTGCTCCTCCCTTTCACCTGATATTCCATTAACAGATGAAGACGATGCTGCCATTTATTTTTCCTCTGGAACCACCGGCTTTCCAAAAGCAATTCTGCATAATCACGAAAGCCTGATGCACTCCTGCCGTGTGGAGCAAAACCATCACGGTCAGACAAAAGAGGATGTCTTTCTCTGTATTCCTCCCCTCTATCATACCGGTGCAAAAATGCACTGGTTTGGAAGTCTGTTAACCGGAGGAAAAGCAGTTTTATTAAAGGGCACCAAGCCGGAATACATATTGGATGCCGTTTCAAAAGAGAAATGCACGATTGTCTGGCTTTTAGTTCCGTGGGCTCAGGATATTTTAGAAGCGATTGAAAACGGCAGCATAAACCTTAACGACTACCAACTTTCCCAATGGCGGCTGATGCATATCGGAGCACAGCCTGTACCGCCTAGTATGATTAAAAAATGGAAAGAATATTTTCCGAACCATCAGTACGATACGAACTATGGCTTGAGCGAATCCATCGGTCCCGGATGTGTCCACCTTGGTGTGGAAAATATCCACAAAGTAGGTGCAATCGGCAAGGCCGGATACGGCTGGGAGGTTAAAATTGTAGATGAAAATGGCGGCATTGTAAAATCCGGTCAGGTTGGCGAACTCTGTGTCAAAGGTCCTGGTGTTATGACCTGTTATTATCATGATGAAAAGGCAACAAAAGAAGTCTTAAAAGACGGCTGGCTCTTTACCGGCGATATGGCACAGGAAGATGAGGACGGTTTTCTCTTTCTTGTAGACCGCAAGAAAGATGTGATTATCAGCGGTGGTGAAAATATCTATCCGGTGCAGATTGAAGATTTTATCCGTACCCATAATGCAGTACATGATGTAGCTGTCATCGGGCTGCCTGACAAGCGTCTTGGGGAAATCACTGCTGCCATTATTGAAATAAAAGAAAATTACGTTGTAACAGAGGCGGATATCAATGAACTTTGCATGAGGCTTCCACGCTACAAACGCCCAAAAAAGATTATTTTTGCTGACATTCCACGCAATCCGACAGGCAAGATTGAAAAGCCGAAACTCCGTGAACTGTATGCGGGAGGAAGTGTTGTAGATGCACAAAACCATGGGTGATTGCTGCCTGATATACAAAAACAGATTATGAATCATTAAAACAAGCCCCCTTTATAAATAAGTTTTCATAAAGAGGGCTTTTGTTACACTTTTAGATATTTCCAATCCTATTAAGAGTTCTTTTTCATTTTTTTGACTTCTTTTATCGGAACATTCAAACGGATATTCGGTGCATATTTTTCCAAAGCTTCATTAAATTCCATGAAATTCTTTTTACCATCAATAATAATCCACCCTATCTTTCCACCTTTAACATTTAACAAATCAATATCAAATACTTTGTCAAAAAGATTAGCTGTTTCATCACTTCTACTTGATGCATAACAGGTCATAGCGATATCAGAAAGGCGAAAAATATGATAATCCGTCTCACCCTGATAGAAAATAGTATATGCCATATAGTGTTCCGTAATGATAATTGTCATATCAGAACGATTATTATTTTTAATCAGTGCAAGAGGTTCCGCCAGCATTTCCGAGTCAAATTGGCGGAGTTCTTCAGTGGACATGTGAAGTCTTTCTATACATTTTACGGCACATGGAAGTTTGGGCTTATTCGGCATAGTTTTTGATTTAGCAGAAAAAATAATAATCATCAAAAGCCCCATAAAGCCTACAACCCCAAAAAGAGGAAGTGTATTGTAATTTGGAGTAAGCGGATTTAAAATCAGCAAAACCACCTCAATTAAAATAAATACAATAACAGTAACCATAATGTGTTTGGAGGTCGGGGTAGATTTTTCCCTGCGTTCCTCTAGTTTTTTCATTTCTTGTTGTAACCATAGTGACATTTGAAATTCTCCTTTGTGTAAAAATATGACCAAAATTGTTCTGGAATTTTGTCCGTCAATATATTGATAAATTATATAATATTCTTATGTCGATATCAAGATTCAAAAAGAAGGGGATTTTTAGAAAATGGTGTTTATAAAAAAATAAAGATTACCATAAAGTGAAAATAAAAAACAAAACCCGGTCAGCTGCAGAGTCAACAACCCCACTGCAACCGACGGTGTTTTGTTCTAATCGGAACCCAGCCAAAAGGTAACTTTCCTTTAAGCTGTGTACTCTATTAAATTATTCCTCAATTGTTTCAACCATATCTTCGGATTCTTCCGCTTCCTCTGACATATCAATAAAATCTTCATCCTCAATTTCAGAGAACTCCAAATCCTCATCATCAAAGTTAATGGTCTCCATCTCATTATCGAGCTTAACGCTGCGGTAACGTTTCATACCTGTACCTGCTGGAATCAGCTTACCGATTAATACATTTTCCTTCAGACCGATTAACGGATCCACTTTACCCTTAATAGCCGCTTCTGTAAGAACCTTTGTGGTCTCCTGGAAAGAAGCTGCTGACAAGAAGGAGTTTGTGGCAAGAGAAGCCTTTGTAATACCAAGCATCACCTGTGTACCAGATGCAGGCTCTTTTCCTTCCTCTTCCAGCTTTGCATTCATCTCGTTATAATCCAATACATCTACCAGTGTACCAGGTAAATATTCAGTATCTCCGCTAGTCTCAATCTTAATCTTCTTAAGCATCTGACGAACAATAACCTCGATATGCTTATCGTTGATATCAACACCCTGCAGACGGTAAACCTTCTGCACCTCGCGGATCATATAATCCTGAACGGCACGGACACCTTTAATCTTAAGAATATCATGCGGATTAACGGAACCGATAGTAATTTCATCACCGGCTTCCACAACCTGATCATCAAATACCTTAATTCTGGAATCATAAGGAATTAAATATGCCTTTGCTTCTCCAGTTTCCTCGTTGGTAACCACAACTTCACGTTTCTTCTTGGTATCCCGAATCTGTACCTTTCCGCCAAACTCGGTAATAATCGCAAGACCCTTTGGTTTACGAGCCTCAAATAATTCCTCAACACGAGGAAGACCCTGTGTAATATCATCACCCGCAACACCACCGGTATGGAATGTTCTCATTGTAAGCTGCGTACCCGGCTCACCAATTGACTGGGCAGCAATGATACCGACTGCCTCACCAACCTGTACTGCCTGCCCTGTTGCCATATTGGCACCATAACATTTTGCACAGACACCAATATGCGACTTACAGTTCAGAATCGTACGAATCTTTAATTTGGTAATCTCGTTGCCGTCTGCATCCACACCATTACGAATAATGTTCTCGGCACGCTTTGGTGTGATCATATGATTTGCCTTCACAATCATATTTCCGTCTTTATCATATACCGACTCTGCCGCATAACGTCCGGTAATTCTTTCCTGGAAGCTTTCAATTACTTCCTTTCCTTCCGTAAATGCCTCTACCACAGCACCTGGAATTTCACCGGTTCCTTCACAACAATCCACTTCACGAATAATCAAATCCTGAGAAACATCTACCAGTCGACGGGTCAGATAACCGGAGTCGGCTGTACGAAGTGCCGTATCGGAAAGTCCTTTTCGTGCACCATGAGCGGAAATAAAATATTCCAATACGTCAAGTCCTTCACGGAAGTTTGACTTAATTGGCAGTTCGATTGTACGACCTGTTGTATCTGCCATCAAACCACGCATACCTGCCAACTGTTTAATCTGCTGGTTCGAACCACGGGCTCCGGATTCTGCCATCATCTTAATATTATTATAGGTATCAAGACCGTCCAACAGTGCTTTTGTAAGCTGCTTATCCGCATTTTCCCAAGTTCTGACCACTGCTGTATATCTTTCTTCCTCAGTTACATATCCGTATTTGAATTTCTCCATGATCAATTCTACTGTCCGCTGTGCTTCCGTAAGAATTTCCTTCTTTGCACCCGGCACTGTCATTTCGGAAATGGAAACTGTCAGTGCACCCTTTGTAGAATATTTGTAACCGATACTCTTAATATCATCCAACACTTCTGCCGTCTTTGTTGCACCATGGGTATTGATACATTTATCCAAAATTCCCTTTAACTGCTTCTTTCCAACAAGATAATCAATCTCTAATGCAAGTTCATTGCCCGGAATATTTCTGTTTATAATACCAAGGTCCTGAGGAATAATTTCATTAAATAAAATTCTTCCCAGCGTTGTTTCTAAAATCGTAGAACCCTCTGTTCCATCTAACATGGTTCCCTTCGTTCTTACTTTAATCTTCGCATGCAGCGTAATTTCGCCATTCTCATAGGCAAGAATTGCTTCATTCTTAGACTTAAATATCTTACCTTCCCCTTTATCACCTGGCTTATCAATCGTCAGATAATAAATACCAAGAACCATATCCTGAGACGGAACTGCAACTGGTGCACCATCTGAAGGCTTTAACAGGTTGTTCGGTGAAAGAAGTAAAAATCTACACTCTGCCTGTGCTTCTACCGAAAGCGGAAGATGGACAGCCATCTGGTCTCCGTCGAAGTCCGCATTAAATGCAGTACATACCAACGGATGAAGCTTAATTGCTTTACCCTCTACCAGAATAGGTTCAAATGCCTGAATTCCCAATCTATGAAGTGTCGGAGCACGGTTCAGCATAACTGGATGTTCCTTAATAACATCCTCTAATACATCCCAAACCTCTGTCTCCAACTTCTCTACCATTTTTTTAGCAGACTTCACATTATGTGCCAGCTTTCTGGATACCAATTCCTTCATTACAAATGGCTTAAATAATTCAATTGCCATTTCTTTCGGGAGACCACACTGATAAATCTTAAGCTCTGGTCCCACTACAATAACGGAACGACCAGAATAATCAACACGCTTACCCAGCAGATTCTGACGGAAACGTCCCTGTTTACCCTTTAACATATCAGATAAAGACTTCAATGCTCTGTTACCCGGTCCCGTAACAGGACGTCCACGACGCCCATTATCAATTAATGCATCTACTGCCTCCTGAAGCATACGCTTTTCGTTACGAACAATAATATCGGGAGCACCCAGTTCCAGCAAACGGTTCAAACGATTGTTACGATTAATAATTCTTCTATACAGATCATTCAAATCAGAAGTAGCAAAACGACCACCGTCTAACTGTACCATCGGACGAATATCCGGTGGAATAACCGGAACTGCATCTAAGATCATCCATTCCGGTCTATTGTCGGAATTTCTAAATGCCTCTATAACCTCTAATCTCTTAATTACCTTTGCCCGCTTCTGTCCGGTTGCGTCCTTTAATGCAGCCTTTAATTCAGCAGCTTCCTGCTCAAGGTCAATTGCCTGTAATAACTCTTTTACGGCCTCCGCTCCCATTCCGACACGGAATCTTCCATAGCCAAATTCTTCCTCTGCGTCCCTAAATTCTTTCTCAGTAAGCACCTGCTTATACGCAAGATTGGTCTCTCCCGGATCTAATACAATGTACGAAGCAAAATACAATACTTTCTCCAGTGTCCTTGGAGAAATATCAAGAATCAAACCCATTCTGCTTGGAATCCCTTTAAAATACCAGATATGGGAAACCGGAGCAGCCAGTTCAATATGTCCCATTCTTTCACGTCTTACATTTGCCTTCGTAACCTCAACACCACACCGATCACAAATAACACCTTTATAGCGGATCTTTTTATACTTACCACAGTGACATTCCCAGTCTTTGCTCGGTCCAAAGATTCTTTCACAGAACAAACCGTCTTTTTCCGGCTTTAATGTTCTATAGTTGATCGTCTCAGGCTTTTTTACTTCGCCTCTTGACCACTCTCTAATCTTTTCTGGAGAAGCAAGGCCAATCTTAATTGCATCAAAATTCATTGGTTGTTCAATTTCTTGATTATTCATAGCTGACATTTATCTTTGCTCCTTCCACTACTCTTCGTAATCGTTATCATAGTCATCATCGTAGTCTTCTTTGATATCATCTTCTAATTCAAATTCTTCGTCATTTTCATCTACGCCGCTATAACCATGTTCTTTCATCTCGGACTCTTCTTTGTCGTAATCCATATCGCCGAAATGTCTAATATCATCATTTCCATAATCGAAGCTTTCTTTAATCTCAACTTCCGTATTATCTTCCTTAAGAACCCTGACATCTAATGCAAGTGACTGGAATTCTTTTAACAGTACCTTAAAGGATTCCGGAATTCCCGGCTCTGGAATGTTATCTCCTTTAATGATTGCCTCATACGTCTTAACACGTCCTACCACATCATCAGATTTTACCGTTAAAATCTCCTGCAGGGTATAAGAAGCACCATATGCCTCCAATGCCCAAACCTCCATCTCACCAAAACGCTGACCGCCAAATTGTGCTTTACCACCTAAAGGCTGCTGCGTTACTAAGGAATATGGACCTGTTGAACGGGCATGAATCTTATCATCAACCAAGTGATGCAGTTTCAAATAATGCATGAAACCAATGGTTACTGGTGAATCAAACTCTTCTCCAGTTCTTCCATCACGAAGCCTTACTTTTCCAGTCCTATCAATCGGAACACCTTTCCATTCTTCTCTGTGATCACGATTTTCATAAAGATAATCTATGACCTCATCTGCCACCTGATTTCTCCATTTCTTCTCAAACTCTTCCCACTCTTCATTGACATAATCATTTGCCATTTCCAGAGTTTCCATAATATCGTTCTCGTTTGCACCGTCAAAGACAGGAGTAGAAATGTTAAATCCTAATGCTTTTGCGGCAAGTCCCAGATGCACCTCAAGTACCTGTCCAATATTCATACGGGAAGGCACACCTAATGGATTCAATACGATATCTAACGGACGTCCGTTTGGTAAGAACGGCATATCCTCAACCGGCAAAATACGTGAAATAACACCCTTATTACCATGACGTCCCGCCATCTTATCACCAACGCTGATTTTTCTCTTTTGTGCAATATATACGCGAACCGATTTGTTTACACCCGGTGGTAGTTCATCCCCTGCTTCTCTCGTAAAGATTTTGGTATCCATAACAATACCAAACGCTCCATGTGGTACACGTAAAGAAGTATCTCTTACCTCTCTCGCCTTCTCACCAAAGATAGCTCGCAGCAGTCTTTCCTCTGCAGTCAGCTCTGTTTCTCCCTTCGGCGTAACTTTACCAACTAAGATATCACCTGCACGAACTTCTGCACCGATACGAATAATACCGTTCTCGTCCAGATCTTTTAACACATCCGGTCCAAGACCTGCCAAATCTCTTGTAATCTCCTCCGGTCCTAATTTCGTATCTCTTGCTTCTGCTTCGTATTCCTCAATATGGACAGAGGTATATACATCCTCCTGAACCAGTCTTTCACTTAATAATACGGCATCCTCGTAGTTATAACCTTCCCATGTCATAAATCCGATTAACGGATTCTTACCAAGAGCAATTTCTCCGCCTGAAGTAGAAGCACCATCTGCAATCACCTCACCGGCTTTTACTCTTTCACCTTTTACGACGATTGGTCTCTGATTCATGCAGTTTCCCTGATTACTTCGTGCGAACTTAATTACGTGGTATATATCCTTTGTACCGTCATCGCATTTAATGACAATTTCTTTACTGGTTGATTTTTCAACAACGCCTGCATGTTTCGCAACAATACATACACCGGAGTCTACAGCGGCTTTTGCCTCCATACCTGTACCAACAACCGGTGCTTCCGTTTTAAGAAGCGGCACTGCCTGACGCTGCATGTTAGAACCCATCAAGGCACGGTTTGCATCATCATTCTCCAAAAACGGAATCATGGAAGTAGCAACCGAGAATACCATTTTAGGTGATACATCCATAAGATCTACTCTATTCTTATCAAACTCTGCAGTTTCTTCTCTAAAACGACCTGCAATATGTGCATTGATAAATGTTCCGTCTGTATTGAGCGGCTCATTCGCCTGTGCTACTACATAGTTGTCTTCTTCATCTGCCGTCAGATAAATAACCTCATCTGTTACAATTGGATTATCCGGGTCTTCTTTATCCAGCTTACGGTAAGGAGCCTCAACAAATCCATACTCATTAATTCTTGCATAGCATGCCAAAGAGTTAATCAAACCGATATTAGGACCTTCCGGGGTCTCAATCGGACACATTCTTCCATAATGGGTGTAGTGTACATCCCGGACCTCAAATCCGGCTCTGTCACGGGATAAACCACCAGGACCAAGGGCAGATAAACGTCTTTTATGTGTCAATTCAGAGAGGGGATTATTCTGATCCATAAACTGGGATAACTGGGAACTTCCAAAAAATTCCTTTACCGCTGCTGTTACAGGCTTGATATTAATCAAGGACTGTGGGGAAATTGTCTCCATATCCTGTGTTGACATTCTCTCACGTACCACTCTCTCCAGTCTGGAAAGACCAATACGGTACTGATTCTGTAAAAGTTCGCCGACAGCCCGGATGCGTCTGTTTCCCAGATGATCGATATCATCATCCGTTCCAATTCCATACTCTAAATGTATATTATAACTGATGGAAGCCAAAATATCTTCCTTTGTAATATGCTTTGGAATTAAATCATGGATATCACGCTTAATTGCCCTCTTTAATTCCTCTTCATCATCATATTCTTCTAATAATTGTGCTAAAACAGGGTAAAATACGTCTTCGGTTACACCTAACTCTTTTGTATCAAAATCAACATACTCGTTGATATCAACCATCATGTTAGAAAGCACTTTGACATTACGGGTTTCTGTCTGAATCATTACAAAGGACACTGCTGCATTCTGCAGTTTGGTTGCACTTT
The DNA here is from genome assembly GCA_910584695.1 of uncultured Lachnospiraceae bacterium. GTDB lineage: Bacteria > Bacillota > Clostridia > Lachnospirales > Lachnospiraceae > CAG-590. Next base: position 2,803 of record CAJUBR010000078.1, on the reverse strand, counting down.
CTCTTGTAAGTCTATCTCCTGCCTTTGCAAGGATTTCGCCAGTAGAAGGATCCAAAACATCTTCAGCAAGTACATGTCCTGCAATACGGTTCTTAAACGCCAGCTTCTTATTAAACTTATAACGTCCAACTTTTGCAAGATCGTAACGTCTTGGGTCAAAAAACATCGCATTTATCAGACTCTCTGCACTTTCTACTGCCAAAGGCTCACCCGGACGAATCTTTTTATACAATTCAAGCAGACCATCTTCATAATTAGTAGATGGGTCTTTTTCAATGCTCGCTAAAATCTTTGGTTCATCACCAAACAGTTCCCGAATTTCTTCATTGGTTCCAATCCCTAATGAACGAATCAACACAGTAATCGGTACCTTTCTGGTTCTATCTACACGTACGTAAAATACATCATTGGAATCTGTTTCATACTCTAACCAAGCACCACGATTTGGAATTACGGTGCAGGAATATAACGTCTTACCTAACTTATCATGTCCAATAGCATAATAAATGCCAGGAGAACGAACCAACTGACTTACGATAACACGCTCTGCACCATTGATTACAAAGGTACCGGTTTCCGTCATCAACGGTAAATCTCCCATGAATATATCATGCTGATTAATCTCATCCGTTTCTTTGTTATGAAGACGTACATTCACTTTCAAAGGTGCTGCATAGGTTGCATCCCTTTCCTTACATTCTTCAATTGAGTACTTGATATCCTCTTCACATAACTGAAAATCCACGAATTCCAGACTCAGCTGACCACTGTAATCAGCAATCGGAGAAATATCCTCGAACACTTCTTTAAGTCCCGCTTCCAAAAACCATCGGTATGAATTCTTCTGTACTTCGATTAAATTAGGCATCTCAAGTACTTCTTTTTGTCTAGAATAACTCATACGAATTCCTTTTCCCGCTGTAACAGGACTAATTCTGCTCTTTTCCATTGACGTTTTCACCCCTTGAATATTAGTATTTACAATGGTTTCACCCATTGTCCTGTAAAATTGCAGACTATTACCCCACAATAATGACATTTTAATATTTTAACACCCTATAATTCCAGTGTCAACCAAAATTTTCATGTTTTTATAAAGAAATATTAGGAATAATAGATATTGTATTACGCAAAAAAACCGTTCCCATATATTGGTACTTATCTTTATAAATTTCTTTTACAACTGCTATAAGGAAAACAGAAATACTTTTATTTAGTTTTTTGTCCGTAAAAAGGACTCTTGCAGTTTGGCAAACATTTCCAAATACTCCTTTTCCACCTGTTCAAATGGTTCAAAACAAAGTGAGAATGAACTTTGCATTTCCGGTTCTTCCCTATCGGAGGTTTCATGGAGTAATTCTCTTAAATCAAAATACAGCATGTCATCATCAATTAATTTTACAAGCCTTTCCTCTTCTTCCGTCAGATTTCTGCCCAAATACTTTCCGTAAATTACTTCCAATATCTTATCCTCATAACTTTTATACTTCGGAATATATTTCTTTAACGGTCTTGGCACATCCGACATATATGCCTCTCCGGCATCATGTAACAGACACGCCAGACAGACACTTTTACTGTATTTCCGAGCCACTGCCTCCTTTGCACAGTTAATGCAGTGCTGACCCACCGAAAAGAAATGTTTTACATGACCATTTCCCCTGCAGATTAGGGATAATGCATGTGCAATATCCCTAATCTGTATCCGATCTGCTTCCGGTTTTACCGGAACAAAATGACCACCACCATAGGTTGTAATATAATCTTGCATTTATCTTCTCCTTCTTCAATGTTTCTATCATCCGTCTGCGGCTTGCCTGATAAGCCGCACGTCGTTCGCCATCTCACCTGACGGTTCGTTGTTGCGTCGTTCGGCAGATGAAAGTGCTTACGCACTTTCCTAAGATAAGAAAAAGGCACAGCCTGAAATGCAAGTATTTCAAGCTGTGCCTTTTTCTTATCTTGACAAAAGTACAGCGTACTTTCGCCTAGTTCACTGATTCGCACAGATTACTTCAATGTAACCTTAGCACCTTCTGCTTCTAACTTCGTCTTGATATCCTCAGCCTCTTCCTTAGAAGCACCCTCTTTTACAACCTTAGGAGCACCATCTACAACTTCTTTAGCTTCCTTAAGTCCTAAACCGGTTACCTCACGAACAACTTTGATAACCTTAACCTTGTTAGCACCAACTTCTGTTAACTCTACATCAAACTCGTCTTTTTCTTCTGCTGCCGCACCACCTGCTGCACCGCCTGCTGCTACAACAACGCCTGCTGCTGCAGATACACCGAATTCTTCCTCACAAGCTTTTACTAAATCATTTAACTCTAAAACGCTTAAACCTTTAATTACTTCAATAATTTCCTGAGTAGTCATTATTCTAATTCCTCCATATAATATATTTGATGGTCTTCATCATTGATAAAACTCTCATGCACTGCATGAATTTACGGGTTTGCAATTCAAACCAAACCTTTTTATACTGCAACACAGTATAATCTTTAAATGTAACATCTTATGCCTCTGCTGCACCATCCTGCTGCTCTGCAATCTGCTTGATAACTCTTGCAAAGTTTGTGATTGGTGACTGAATGCTTCCAAGGAACTTGGAAAGCAACTCTTCTCTTGAAGGGATGCTGGAAATTGTCTTAATTCCTGCCTGATCATAGTAAGTTCCCTCAATTACACCGGCTTTAATCTCCAATGCCTCTGCCTCTTTTGCAAACTTAGCAAGAATTCTTGCAGGAGCAGTTGCATCCTCTTTCGAAACAGCAATTGCATTTGGTCCTTCTAAATCATC
>CAJUBR010000077.1 GCA_910584695.1 uncultured Lachnospiraceae bacterium | reverse complement strand
TATAACAGCTGTCCCATGCTCATCCACTAATCTTGCTACTTTTGAAAAATTCTGATTTGCTTCCGTAATAGAAACCATTGTATTTGTATTTATTGTCATAGTCCATACCTCCTGATAATTTTATTATATCCAATTTATAGGATGAATTCAACCTATTTCAACCCCAAAATACTCTTTTTTATATAGCTTATTATCAATATAATGATTAGGCAATATTACTCATTTTCAAAAATATATAGCAAAATGAAATTTATCTTTTTCTTCTCCAATAAACATACATCTGTATATCCCTTTATATTTAGAAGATATTAAGTCAAGTGGTAACTCCATATAAGCTTTTTTATAACAATACTTTAAATCTTTCGTATACACTGGTACTTTATTTGCTTCTAAAAATGGAAAATATCTTCTCTTTCGTTCATCTGCTAATGGGTATGCTCCATTCCCAGTCCCTAATTGAATTAATTGTGAAAATGAATCCACACAATTAAACCATCCAATCACAAATGCAACCTTTCCAGCCTTATCATTATCAATCTCATCCATTAACCAATCAAAATCTTGTTGAAATACTGACCAGTTTTTGCTTGCTGCTCTTGTATTAGCTGAACTAATCCAATTTTTCAAATATTTAACTTCAATTTTAAAATCTCTTTGCGCTATATACAAATCATGGTTTATTTTCTGTGCTTTTTTTATCCGGGCACTTTCTCCTGCTGTATAATGAGCGTTTTGTTTAAAAGGATATCCTATTCTTACTGTTATATCCATTTCATTAAACTTTTCATCGGCTTCAATTTTTAATTTAGGCTTATCCCATCCCCTATACAAGATATTGAATTCATCTATTGTATATAAACAGTTTGCAACTATGTATTGGTCAATTGTTGGTCCCATTATATAATATCCCTTTCTGTTTCTTGAATTACATATTTCATGATCTATAAAATTATATTTACTAACTCCAAATAATATTCTTAGAAAAAGAGATATCATATAAGTAATCCGTTCTAACTTTGAATGATGACATATAAATCCAAAAACCCCTGCAAATGACATTCTCACACCATTCACAGGGGTTTCTTCATTCAAAGTAACCAAGCAAACTTCACCTATGCGTTCATCTGTGCCGCAACCTCAGCCGCAAAATCCTCATTCTTTTTCTCAAGACCTTCACCTGTCTCAAAACGAATGAACTGCTTTAAGGTTACGGAAGTTCCGGCTTCCTTAGATACCTGCTCTAAATACTTCGCAACCGTCTCTTTATTTTCAGCCTTAACATACTCCTGCTCTAACAGGCAGACTTCCTTCAATTCTTTATTCAAACGACCTGTAATCATCTTTTCAATGATGTTTTCCGGCTTACCTGCATTCTTCGGATCATTCTTCGCCTGAGCCATTAATATTTCTTTCTCATGCTCCTTATAATCCTCCGGTACTTCATCTGTTGAAACATACTTTGGATTCAATGCTGCAATCTGCATAGCAACATTCTTTAAAGCTTCTTTTACTGCATCGGAATTTGACTCTGTCTTAGCTTCAACTAAAACACCAATCTTACCGCCTGCATGAATGTAAGAAACAACAATACCATCCTCTGAAACAATTTTCTCAAATCTTCTGATATTCATGTTCTCACCAATCTTAGCAATCATAGCTGATAACTTTTCACTAACTGTTACAGAATTATCAAGTGTCCATGGTTCAGCTAAAAATGCATCAATATCAGAAGCAGTTGTATTAGCAGCCTGCTCAACAACCTCCTTTACATAACCTTGGAATACCTCATTCTTAGCAACAAAATCAGTCTCCGCATTCACTTCAACAATCGCTGCTGTTTTCCCATCATTCTTAATCGTAGTTGCCACGATACCCTCTGCTGCAATTCTTCCAGCTTTCTTTTGAGCCGTTGCAAGACCTTTCTCACGTAAAAACTCAATTGCTTTATCAAAATCGCCGTCTGTTTCGGTAAGAGCTTTCTTACAGTCCATCATACCTGCACCAGACATCTCTCTTAACTCTTTTACCATACTTGCCGTAATAGCCATTGTTACATTCCTCCAAAAATATTATATATGCTTTGAAATCAAAATTATTCTTCTACTGCCTCTGCCATTTCTTCTGTCTCAGCCTCTACCTCTGCATCAACACCCTGGTTTGCTTCAATTACCGCATCCGCCATCTTAGCAACAATCAGCTTAACAGCACGAATCGCATCATCATTACCCGGAATAACGTAATCCAATTCTTCCGGATCACAGTTTGTATCAGCAATACCTACTAAAGGAATTCCTAAAGAATGTGCTTCCTGAATACAAATTCTCTCCTTGCGTGGATCAACAACAAAAATCATATCTGGAGCACCGCCCATTTCTTTGACACCGCCTAAATTCTTCTGAAGCTTATCCATTTCCTTCTTGATATTGATTACTTCTTTCTTTGGCAGTACATCAAACGTTCCGTCCTCTTCCATCTGCTCATATTTTTTTAATGTGGCAATGCGTGTCTCAATTGTCTTCCAGTTTGTCAGCATCCCACCTAACCATCTCTCATTTACATAAAACATTCCGCATCTTTCTGCTTCTGATTTAACAGAATCCTGTGCCTGCTTCTTTGTTCCTACAAATAGAATCTTTCCACCCTCAGCAGCACACTTTTTAATTGCTTCGTAAGCTTCATCCACTTTACCAACTGACTTTTGCAAATCAATGATATAAATACCATTACGCTCCGTATAAATGTACTCAGCCATTTTAGGGTTCCATCTTCTTGTCTGGTGTCCAAAATGTACACCTGCTTCCAATAATTGTTTCATTGAAATAACGCTCATAATTTACCTCCTGGTTTTTACCTCCAGCAGTTTCCGCTTTTGAAAACAAACCACCTCATAACATTTTTGATACCGGTCTGCACCATTTCAAAAATTCACTGCTGTGTATTATTTTTTTACCGAATGGTATTATATCATAAGAGTTATAATACCACAAGGACTTTTTGCAATTTCTCGGGATTTCCTTAGATTACAAGAAATCTAACATATTACATCATTACCATCTTTTCGAGAAATTCCGTTAATTTTTTCATATCCTCATCCGTTCCGATTGAGATACGCAGATAGTTATCAATTCTTGGTTTGTCAAAAAAACGGACAAATATTTTTTCCTTCTTCGCTGCCTCGAAAATTTTCCTTGCAGGAACTGTTTTGTGACTGGCAAAGACAAAATTAGCACTTGATTTTGGATATGTAAACCCAAGTCTGGTAAGTTCCTTTTCAAACCATTCCCGCGTGTGAATCACCTTTTCCACCGTCTTCTTAAAATATGCATCATCCTTAATACTTTCCGCAGCCAGTACAATCGATGGATAATTTAAGGTATATGAATTAAAACTGTATTTCACGTCATTTAAAACCTTGATTAAATCCGAATTTCCCATTGCATAACCGATTCTAAGACCTGCCAGTGATCTTGATTTGGAATAGGTCCGGACAATTAGCAGGTTTTCATACTGATGAATGAGTGAAAGTGCTGACATTCCGCCAAAGTCAATATATGCTTCATCCACAATCACAACCACATCCTGATTATGCTCCAAGATATCCTTAATAAACGAAAGATCTACCGCTAAACCGGTTGGTGCATTGGGATTTGGAAAGATTATGCCTCCGTTTGCCTCATAATAATCCTTTGCCACTATTTCAAACCGGTCATTTAATGTCTTTGTACGATAAGGAATTTTAAATAAATCCGCCCACACATCATAAAAACTATAGGTGATATCTGGAAAAAAGATTGGTTTTTCACTATTAAAAAAAGTCATAAATGACATTGCCAAAACATCGTCGGAACCCACCCCGACAAAAAGCTGGTCGGCATTTATATTATGATAATCTGCTAATGCATCTACTAAAATCTTTGCCTTATCATCCGGATACAGCCGAAGCCTTTCCAATTCGAGCTTTGCCTTCAAAACCTTTGGAGACGGAGGATAAGGATTCTCGTTTGTATTCAACTTAATCACATCCCGTTCTTTTGGCTGCTCGCCCGGTGTATAGGGTACTACCTTTCGAATATTCTTTTCCCACGCTTTCATACTCATCCCTCGCTGATTTTATTTCGTAAATTTTTCTTTCACATGCTTCCCAAAATATTTAAAAAATACCAGTCCTGAAGTTATCATCAAATACGGAATCTTTAAACTACGGAAAAACATATGCCACTTTTTTTTCGGATTATACTTTCTTTCTTCCTTCCAATAATAATGGTATAATCCGCCTTTATAACTGACCCTCCAAGGCTTTCCCTCTCCCATATAGTGAATAACGGCCGGCTTTTTTACTGCCCACGGGACAAAATTATAACAGATATATTCCCAAAAATACAGGATATTAGGATTTAAATTATATCGGTCTGCCGCTACTGCAATCTTACCCTCATAGAGCACATTAATAATATCCTGGTCCGGGAATTTTAACTTTTCTCCCTGCTTGTTTAACATATCATAAATATCCTGAATATTTTGTTCTTTTCTAAGAAGTGTCAAATTACAAAGGAGCACACCAGAATTAATATAACAGTTTTTTCCTGTAAATCCTAATTTCCTCCAGTATGGATTTGTCCTCTTATCCTGCAATCTGTCCCGGACACCTGCAAAGAAACAATTTTCAAGGGGCATATTATAAAACTCTAATAAACTGTCTGTGACGATCAGATCCGGATCTAAGTAAAGTACTCTTTCAACTGTTTCCGGCAAAAGCCTTGCAACCAGAATCCTGTAATACATCTCCTTTGAAAAATAGGAAAAACTCGGTGCATCGTCAAATTCACTTTCCGGTACAAAAATTTCTACCAATTCTCCCCCATGCTTCCTGCACAAACCCGCTAAGATCCTCCGGTTCTTTTTACTGACTCTGGAATGAATCAAAAAAACCCGTATCTCTATTCCTTTATGCCTTGCAAACAAAGTATTCAACATAATATAGAGAGGATAAAAATACTTATCATTAATGGTCACTGCTATATTCATGTTTCTTCCCCCTTTTTCGTACTATTCTAAACAAAATGAATACCACTAAGATACCAAACACCACAGTCACACATCCATACAATGCTTTTGCTTTCACTGAGGTTTTTACCATGACCAACGCTGATATACCTGGTACAGCGACTGCTTTTCCTCCACCAATCGTATCTAAAACTTCTGTTCCCGCATTCTCTCCATTAATGTATACTTTCCAGCGTCCTTTCGGAATATCTATATAAGATTCCTCTGTATCATTGGGATTATAAATCACACAAATCGTATTTTCAAAGAATAAATTTTTATTCTCCTTTACCGTATAAGCAATCACATTTTCCAATCTGTGATCCAAAAAATTCAAAGACTTCTGAATTTCTTCTGTTGTTTCATAAGACAGACCATTATGTTCTTTTCGAAATTCCATCAAACCTTTATAATAAGTGATGATATCCTTGTTTTCTGCAATACGATCCCATTTTATACTATTTACATAATCGTTCGCATTATAAGAATTGGAATAGATCCTTTCCGGATCATCCTTAGCTACCTTACTACGCAAAAGCTCCTCCCCGGAATGGATAAAAGGCACTCCCTGTGTTGTCATTACAATTGCTGCTGACAAACAGTTTCTCTTCCTCCACATCTCTTCCGATTCACTGCTGCAGTTTTGTCTGATCAAATCCCATAATGTAAAGCCATCATGGCAGGAAGCATAATTAATACACTGCATCGGATTCCCAGTCCAGCTTCCCATTGACTGTTTCGTTTTATCATTCTCCGTTGCTGCTACCACTCCGAACAAAACGGCATCTTCCGCATTATCCTCATCAAAAATACCACTTACATATTTCTGGATACCACGCCGGAATACATTGGAAAATACAGCAATTCCCGGCATATCCTTCGCATTTACCGATTCTGCCATTTTTTCCGTACTGACCGTATCTCCTCCGGTCCAGCCCTCACCGTATATATAAATACTTTCATCTACCTCATTGAGTCTGTCCCGGATCAACTGCATCGTTTCTATATCAATCAGCCCCATTAGATCAAAACGGAAGCCATCAATATGGTATTCCTTTGCCCAGTATACTACAGAATCGGCTATAAACTTTCTTGTCATTGCCCTCTCTGTTGCTACCTCATTTCCACAGGCTGAACCGTTGGAATAATCCCCCTCCTCCGTCATACGGTAATAATATCCTGGTACAATCTTATTAAAATTCGATTTCTCCGTATCATAAGTATGGTTATAAACCACATCCATAACCACACGAATTCCCTTTTTATGAAGGCTTAACACCATCTGCTTATATTCGTTTACCCTTACCTCCCCGTCCTCGGGATTTGTGGAATAAGACCCCTCCGGTACATTGAAATTTTGTGTACCATACCCCCAATTGTAAGAATCAGAAGAATGTTTTTTCTCATCCACACCGCCAAAATCCTGAGTTGGCAGTAAATGTACATGGGTAACCCCCAGTTCTCCTAAATAATCAAGTGCCGTTGGATCACCATTGGAATTTACGGTTCCCTCTTCTGTCAATCCCAGATATTTCCCCTTTTCTTTCACTCCTGAACTATCATCTATCGTATAATCCCTTACACTCATCTCATATAAGATAATGTCAGAAAAAGATTTAAGAGGAGGCTTATTTTCTTCTTTAAATCCATCCGGGTCTGTGTGGTCAAGATTGATAATCATCCCTCTAAGACCATTCTCACCACATGCTTTTGTATAAGGGTCTACTGCATCTTCTGTATTCCCGTGCACTGTTACAGAATAAGTATAATATACGCCGTCATAGTCACCCGGTAATCTGAGATACCAGGTTCCCTTCTCGGACTGCTCCATTGGATAGGACTTGAGTGGAGCATTCCCCTCTCCGTACTCATACAAATTGACTGTCACCTGACTTGCCGTAGGTGCCCATACACGGAACGCAGTAGCTTCTTTACTATATACAGCTCCCAGATCATCACCATCATAATAATAGGAGTCCTCAAATTCTTTGGTGGTAAAAACGGCTCCCGCCTCTATCACCTTTTTCTCCATTCCATCCACCAGTAAATAATTATTTGCCGACAGGTTTACGGAATGTTCCAATTCCCCTGTTCCTTTGATCAGGCTGCCGTCCTGCGTCAGATTTAAAACCTTGAGTGGATAAGCGGTTCCGTTTTCCTCTACATACAATTTCTGCTTGCCAAACTGCTCCGCTGACAGTTCCGGACTGTACACCGCAAACGAGAGTTGATCCATAGCATCATATTGCGCCCTTATAATTCCCTGCCTTGTCTGTACTTCTTCTTCTGAATAAAAAATCTGCTCTTCTCCCTGTACAAAGTAGACATCAAGTATTCCGTCTTTTACTTTGGAAAGATCCAAATACCGATCCTCATTTATATCTTTTTTTTCCCAATCTTTATATTTTATCAATACTCCGATTTGAAAATCCTTTCCTGTCTTTTCCAGTTCAATCCGGGCACTTGCCCCTCCTTTATCGTTCTGACGGGTAAATTGATATTCTTTTCCACCGCCTTCTCCCCAAATCCAGAGACTCCAATCTTCATAATCCTCATTGTAACGAATATAATGAACATTAAGTGTCAGCTTCTCCTCCGGATTTGCAAACACTGTCTGTCCCTGAAACGGAACTGTCAGCATGATCAGAAAGCAAAAAATAATATATTTTTTTATTCTCTGTCCCCTCATATTTTTAATCCTCCACATACCGATATAGCCTTTTCAAAGAACTATATGGGTCAAAATCATCCATATTAGCCTGCTTTACAAGTCTTTTTTGAAGGTCCCGGTCTGAAACCATCTGTATGATTCCTTTTGCAATATCTTCTGCATTTAACGCTACAAAAATCCCCGTTTCATAACGGGTCAACTGTTCTTTATTTCCGTCACAGTCAGAAGCAATTACCGGCTTTTCCAATATAACCGCTTCTGAAATAGACGTACAACAGCCCTCATATCTGGTAGCCTGTACATAAATATCACAAGCAGCCATATACGGATATGGATTCTTATGTGCACCTAATAAGATAAAGCTGTCCTCTAACCCATATTCTTTAATCATCTCGTTAATTGCGTCCTTTTGAGGACCGTCTCCTAACGCATACCATTTTACGTTATACCCTTTTTTTCTTATAATCGCTAACGCTGGAACAGCAAGATCATATGCCTTCACAGGTGCAAGTCTCGCTGCTGTCAGAAGAATGGTCTCTCCTTCTTTTTTTTCGAATAATGGTGACATCCCATCCTTTTGCAATGCTTTCCGTTTAATGTCATCCACATCTAAAAGATTATAAAAAACATCCATCTTCCCTGCCATTTTGGGATAAATCTTTGCAAAATGATCACATATGCTTTTTGATACACAATAAATGCCATCTGCCCGCTTATAATAAGTTTCTTCTAATTCCGGGCAATATCCACTGTCAATAAATTCGTTATGCAAAAATGTAATTTTTTTCTTTGCCTGAATATGGTCCATAACATAATAGGTAGCAGCCCCCTGAATATAAGCAACCGCAAGATCATAGGTTTCTTTTTGCTTTGGAGCATGATCGGAAAGCAGCTTCCAAAAAAGTTTTTTTAAATCAATTTCTCCCCTTTTTCTTTGATAAGAAATTGTTTTCCACAGATATCCTGCTTCTTTAAAAAAGTATCCCTTCCGAAACCCGTTCTTTAAAATTGTCTTTGCCAGTTCTTTTTTTGCCTTCTTGTCCAGTACGGACAAGGAGCATGGATTTTCGTTCAGTATCCTCACTCCCTCCGGCACATAATCAAACATTTCCCCGCGGTTGATAACAGAAAACAGTGAAATGTCATATTTATCCTTATCCATGTATTTTAACATGGACATCAGGCATTTTTCCGCCCCTGCCCTTCCCATCGTATTGATTACAAAAAGAATCTTTTTTTTCATTACATCACTCCTGAACTGCTTCCTTTTTTTTCTGTTTTTTCTTCTTTTTGTTATCCTTTCCCTCTTTTTCTTCCTGCTTCACATTCTTTTCTTCCTGAACTGCTTCGTTTTTTTCCTGCATTTCAGATATTTTCAGCTCAATTTCTGAAACATCTTCTCCCCGCCTATGCATCGCATTACGGAGTCGTCTATAATATTCCAGCTCATCTAATTCATTAAAACCATAATCAATCGAAAAGTTATTCAGCATATACGGATTTTGTTCAAATTTATAGACAATACATTCCTCATCCTCTAAATAAACCTCCATCTGATCCGGAAATGCCTTCCGATATTCTTCTAACCAATAATAAAGCTTAGCCTCCATTGTCCTTCTGTTTTCCAGAATATTATAAAATTTCATCATACCTGTCTCGGAAATTCCGAGTATCTCTCTGGTAAATATATTATATGCATCAAACATCCGTATCGGTTCATTATCATACTCCTGATCACTATAGCGGACTTCGTTATATACAATCGGTTTTTTCTCCAAAATAAAAAATACATATTGGGTTGGTATTTCCAGATACATCTCTTCATTATAAACTTCCATATTCGAAATAAATTCCCAAAGCTCATAATGATAACCCCTGTTTCTCACCAGGGATAATTCCTCTACAGGAGATACCACTGTCCATGTTCCTTTCGGCAGTTCCGCATCCGCTTTCACACAGGTTTTTGCAGCCAGTGATGGTTCCAGATAGTAATGCGACTGTACCGGCAAATACCCCAAATGATAGGTGACATAAAAAAGAGCTGCGACCATACCATAACTTCCAATTGCACCGGTAAATTTGATTTTCCCCGGCAGAATCTGGCATAAGATTTCCGCAGGTACTGCCAGAATCAGAGGTGCGATATAACCAATAAACATGGTCATTCTCTCCTCCTTCATAATTTTCGGAATACCCAGAATCTCATAACTATACATAATCAAAAGCAGAAATAAAAACACCCATATGCCGGCATACATTTTATCCTTCCATGTTATCTTCTTAAGCAGTACCAGTCCTGCATAATATATTACAAAAAGTGCCATGCATATCCAGAATACTCTACCCCAGTAAGAGTTCATAGCCTCCAGCTGAAGGTCATAAACCGCCTTTAATTTGTTTTTCACCTTACCTATAAAAGATACTTCTTTACCGTTATCGGAAATGGATCCCTTTTCCGTCTTATCCGGTTCTATACTAGTATTTTCTTCATCCACAGCCGTTTCTTCACCGGAGTTTTGCGGATTCGAGGAATTCATAATCCCCATCGCCCATCCCATGGAACCCTGCCAGTACTTTCCGGATGCCAGTCCGAGAAGAAAAGGTGTAATGCTGATAAACGCAATTAACCCAACACTCAAAAACAGTTTCTTTAACATGGCCGGTTTCAGCACGGTCTTTATAAACGAAACACAAATCCCGACACATAACAGCACTGCAAAAATAACGGTATAAAAATGCATAGACAAAACAATCGCGGCACTTATGGCAAAATAAATACCATCTTTCCATTTTTGATTTTTTAAAAATCTCCCGAAAAAATAAACACACGGAAACAAAAACAGCATACCGGTTTCCTGCGGAAGAGTATAGATGGAACGGAATCCATACGTAAGGCTCGTAAAATCCGTTACACAATAGATAACTACCGGAAGCAGTGCAGCAGCTTTCGAATGAAATATCCTGCTGGCGATAAACCAAAGCATGATCGCTAAAAAGAGACAGTTAAAAGCCCCCCAGTAACGGAATACTACATTCAAATTAAGAAACGACATTTTATGGAAAGCAGACAACATATTATGCATTCCAAAGGGATATACTCCATCATAAAAAATGTCCCCCTGTTCCATAAAATTGATCCACTCATTATGCACATACATATCCGATGTTAAATAGGCATAATTATTAAAAACCAACGGCCATTTTCTGGCTATTAATATTCCAAGGGAAAGAAACATAACCAGATATCCAAATAAATTCTTAGAAAAAATTTCTTTTCCACTGTTTTTACAAAAACGTTTTATATGATTCCCCGTCTTTCGAAAGTTCTCTCTTATATAAATCCGAAGCTTATATTGACCACTGCTGACTAAAGCAAGCCATTGCAGTGCAGAAAACAGACTCTTCTTATAAGATACCCTTTTTACCAGTTTCCAATAAATCAGAATAACGGCTATCAGACTTAAAAAAAGCGTAGGCGTATTATATATGTGTAATAATCCTAACAGATATACACAACTGATTATCGTTATATGGCTGACAAGCAATGCTTTTAGTGCATTTTCTCCGGCTCCCTTTCCGCTTAGCTTTAACCCCATTACCTTTGCAGGTATAAAAATAATGTATAAGAAAAAGAAAAAGGTAAATTGTGCAAAATAAAATATACTGTCTCCCATCTTTTATACCTCCGTTTATTTTACGAGCCAGAATCTTACAATATCCAGCCCCTTTTGGGACAACGCAATATTAGAACCCGTCAGTTTCTTTAATACTTCCTGAAATTCTTCCTCTTTGCCCAAAATGTATTTTATATACATAACATTCAGATAAGACTGTTCCACTTCCGGCTGCCATTTTAAGGATTTTTCAGCCCATTCCTCTGCATCCTGTACTCTACCTACCTTTTCTAACGCACTTACCATCATTGCATAATAAGTTTCAGTAATTGCTTCCGGATGGTATTTTTCCAGATTAAGTACCAGATTAATATACATATAATAATATTTTGTTTCTTCTACTCCTAACAGACCTCCACTGTTTAAAATGCGAAGAACAATATCCAGAAATTCAACATTCGTTTTTTGATCCGTTCTGTCATTATCATACTTTACCTGTATATCATTTAATTGCAGATTAAACTGATTAAATACATCTGTTAATGCCGCAGCAGCATAATGGGATGTTTCCGAATCATCATTTTCCACTGCCTTTCGCACAAGGCTCAGCTTTTCACTGATATCCATTTTCAGCATATTTAACATAGCCCGTCTTCTGTCCTTGGCAACCGACACCGTTAAAACCTCTTCTAATGGAAGCACTTCCATCTCGTGCTCCTTATCCACCGTTTCCAAAAACTCTTTCTTGCTCTTATCCATACTCAGATTATCATAATCCACATTTCCATTCGGAAACAGCAATTCAAATAAAAAACAGAAAAAATAGCACAAGATTCCCACAACCGGACATAAAAGCATAGTAACCCCCCGTAAAAATACATGGGGCTGACGTTTTATAAACCACATAATAATCATATATAAAATGGCTATGATTGTATTGATCATGATGATTCCAAAAATAATCGCTTCACTATTCAAATTCATGTCCTTTAACCGCCTTACTCTTAATCCCATTTTTATTTAACTTTTCTATAACAAAAGAAACTGCAGAATAGCCTGCATGGACAAGAACATATATATTGGAATCCTCATTATTGATCTTACCAATCTTATCCTCATCACGTACAAGCATTCTTAACCGATTACTCATCTCCTCCATACTTCTGCCTTCCGACTCAATTTGGATAATGCTATATTCACACTGGTCATATGGTATCCCCTGCATCTTTTCTAATACCTGTGCGTTGAATATCTCCGGGAATAAAATATCCGTATTCTCATAATAATTCTGCTGTCTTCCCACCTCTTCATACTGAAAACCTTTTTTCAAGCTGGAAGTAATAATTTTGGCCAATACCAAAAACAAATTCTTCTGATACGTATTTAACTGTTCAAAATCCATATTCCATAACATGATGATATAAATCATTTGGTTATCCGAATGAATTGGTGCTGCCATTCTCGGCAGATCATCACC
>CAJUBR010000076.1 GCA_910584695.1 uncultured Lachnospiraceae bacterium | reverse complement strand
CTTATGTACCATTACGAGCGACAAGCAGTGCAAGCGTGCCCAGTGTTGATATTGTACAACGGTCGGTAACGAAAACAGAGTTTCGCAATTGCTTAATATAAAATTCAGTCAATTCCAAGCCTCTTTTTTTCATCGTTCATTATACAAAACAAACAATTCTTCACGAACATCCAAATATCAAACCCTTGTAGAAACGTTAATCTATTTCTGGTATTTGTCGAAGCAAAAACCTTCTTTTATATTTAAGTGCCGCATAATCTGTCACTCTTTTCAAACAGGTAAAATCTGCAGTACCGCCTATCACACCTACAAAAGTCATTCCCTGAACAAATTTACCATAAAGAAGCTCGCGGGATAAAGCTTCTGCCGAACGGTCAATCTGACGCATAATCTGAAGCTCTACTACAAATTCGTCTGTTTCTTCAACCTGTTCCGGTATTATTTCTTCTTTATAATACCGTTCAATCAGCTTATCTACTTCCTCATTCTTCTTCCGAAGAAAGTCTCCACTCTTTAATGCCGTCTCTATTATTTTCAAAATAAATAGTTTTTCTTTTTCACTTGTATACGAAAATCCATAACTAATTGCAATCTCATAAATACTCTTTAACAGCACTGATACAAAAATAGGAATATCTGGAATTCCCACTCCTGCCAGTCCCATACCAATCCCTTCCACTGACGTAATTGCCAGATTCTTATATATAGTACGCTTCGCCTGCCGCTCAAATTTTTTAACCGATTTTGCATTAAATTCCTGAGAATCCAATACCTTTTCATTTTCTTTAAACATAGATTCCTGCCTGTCTTTGTTATAGGTCTTTTCAATTAATACTGCACCCTTTTCAAATACCATAACAAAAGCTTTGTTAAATCCTGACTCTAAAGTATTTTGTAAAGTATCCGGCATCTTCTTTTGTGCAAGCTTCATCCATTTTGTTGTCTTATCCATTACATGTTTTACCAGAAATGATTCTTCTCTTAACTCCTGCAATCTCCACTCATTTTCCCAAGAAAACTTACTCATATGCGCTTCCTTCTTTTATTAAAATATAGAATTTCTGTCTTTCCAGTCTTTTATTACTTTATCAGAATGATACTCGCACAGGTCATCAACTTCCGCTTTTCTCCAGTTGGTGACATTTTATCATGTTGCCGGTAAGGATTCAAGAACAATTCTTCCATGCCCTAGTCCCCCGACTTTCTTTCATGCTTCACTTATAAAAAGTCCGGGCATCCATTTTATCAATGGCTTGGGTATTTGATAAGTAAACCAGACAAATAATGTCCAAAGCAATAACAAAATAACATATGCATATCTTCTATATCTTATTTCATTATTACATTTTTTCAACCTGCATGTTCCGGATTCCACTCCAGCAATCACTGCCGATAAATAAAAAATACTAATATCTATCCATGTGCACCCTTGCCTTGTTATTCCCAAATAAGTAAAATACATAACTATGATAAACAAAATTCCTGACACTATACTTTTGGTCTGACACCACAAATAATCTGGTTGTTTTTCCCTAACCCAATAATCTTCTATGATTGTGAAGAAAAAAGCAGGTATAAAAAATAATTTCAAATGTTCCCATACACTTTCATTCACTGGCGAAAACAGTGCCACAAATGCATTATGTCCCGACCAGTCATATACAAAATGTAATAAGGTTCCTGCCAGCATGATGCAAACAGCATAATAAAGGTTGTTTCTATAATTTCCCCACCATTTCCTAATCAAAGAGCATTCCATATTGATTCTCCTACCTTCCTGATTCTCTCTTTTTTCCTTTTCCCATTTCTGGTGGCTGTCTTAAAAGCAACTTTTCTTTTTCATGCTCACTTTTATCAAAATCACATTTTATTTCCTTTTTTGACATTCCACATAGTATTTTTTTCACAATTTAATTATCCTTTTTTATATTTATGCACATTTTTCCTTTCTATCATTCATTTTGCAATTCATCTAAGACATTTTAATATAATTATAACATTTCGACATCTTCCCACATTTTTCAATTCCACATTTTATTTTTCTTATCAATTTGTTTTATGTGTCGCTTTTGTCACAATTTTGTTTTTAATACAAAGTCAATAACCTCGCGGCATTCGTCAAATGGACATGCGAGCATGTCCGCTTGACTCATTGCCCGCGGGAATAAATTTACACACCGGAATGATTTTGAGCTTTTATCACAGCAGCCTTCATACTCTTTACATAATCCGCTACATAAGGTACCGCATCCTTTCCATACTTTGCCACCAGCTTTACAATCGCACTGCCTACAATAGCACCGTCGGAAAGACCTGCCATTTTTTCCGCCTGTTGCGGTGTTGCAATACCAAAGCCCACCGCACAAGGAACATCCGTCACCGTTTTAACATGTTGAATCATAGTTCCTATATCCGTCTTAATCTCAGAACGCACTCCGGTTACACCGAGAGAGGATACACAATAGATAAATCCTTCTGCTTCTTTTGCAATTAATTCAATCCTCTCCATAGAGGTCGGGGCAATCATGGAAATCAAATCCACACCATTTGCTTTACAGAAATCTGCCAATTCTTCTTTTTCCTCAAAGGGTACATCTGGTACAATCAATCCGTCAATACCTGTCTGGGCACATCTTTCCATAAAACGTTTCGTTCCATATACATAGATTGGATTCACATAAGTCATGAAAATAAGAGGCGTATCAATCTCCTTTCGCAGCTTTTCTACCATATCAAACAACATATCTGTAGTCGTTCCTGCGTTTAATGCCCGAAGAGAAGCCTCCTGAATCACCGGACCTTCCGCAATGGGATCCGAAAATGGAATACCGATTTCAATAATATCCGCACCGTTTGCCGCCATTGTTTTAATCAATTCATAACTGGTTTCAATATCAGGATCGCCTCCTGTAACAAATGCAATAAACGCTTTTTCCTTTTCAAATATTTTACGAATTCTACTCATAAATCTCCACTCCTCTGTATCTGGCAATTGCTGCAACGTCTTTGTCTCCACGTCCGGAAACTGTAACAATAATAATCTGGTCTTTTTCCATTTTTCCCGCTATCTTCATCACATGGGCAATGGCATGAGCACTTTCTATAGCAGGAATAATTCCTTCTGTTCTGGACAGATATTCAAACGCCCCGACTGCCTCCTCATCTGTCACTGGAACATAGGAAGCCCTTCCAGTTTTATGAAGCATTGCATGCTCCGGTCCAATCCCCGGATAATCAAGACCGGCAGAAATAGAATATACCGGTGCAATTTGTCCGTATTCATTCTGACAGAACAAAGATTTCATTCCATGGAAGATTCCCACAGAACCGTTTGCAATCGTAGCCGCATTTTTTTCATTGTCAACACCAAGCCCTGCTGCTTCACAGCCAATTAATCTTACATTTTTGTCCTGAATATATTCATAAAAAGAACCCATAGCATTGCTGCCGCCTCCAACACAGGCAACCACCACATCCGGAAGCTTTCCTTCTGCCTCTAAAATCTGTGCTTTACTTTCCCGGCTGATCACACTCTGAAAATCTCTTACTATCATCGGAAACGGATGGGGTCCCATAACAGAACCTAAAACATACAAGGTATCTTTTACACGGCAGGTCCACTCTCTCATTGCCTCATTTACAGCATCCTTTAAGGTCATTGTCCCTGTCATAACCGGATGTACCTTTGCCCCTAAAAGCTCCATACGGAATACATTTAATGCTTGACGCTCTGTATCCTCTTTTCCCATGAAGATTTCACATTCCATCCCCATAAGAGCCGCTGCCGTTGCGGTTGCCACACCATGCTGTCCGGCACCGGTCTCGGCAATCACTCTGGTTTTCCCCATTTTCTTTGCCAGCAGCACCTGACCTAATACATTATTAATCTTATGGGAGCCTGTATGGTTTAAATCTTCACGCTTCAAATAAATTTTTGCCCCTCCCAAATCCTTTGTCATTTTTTCTGCATAATACAGCAATGACGGTCTTCCGGCATAATTTTTCATCAATTGCTCTAGTTCCTGGTTAAAGACAGGGTCATGTTTATAATGTTCATACGCCTCCTCTAACTCATGTACTGCATTCATCAGCGTTTCCGGTACATACTGTCCTCCGTATTCTCCAAATCTTCCTGTTTCCATTGCTGCTCCTTTCTTTTCACAATTTCATATATTGTATCGTTTTCTGATTATATGTAATTTTTCTATTTCATTTCTCCATTCTACTTTCTTCCTGCCGCACCTCATTTCCCACTATTCTTCCTTCTTTGTCTAAATTGTCACATTTATCAAATCATTATTTTCCATTTTTCCAACATCACATTTCATTTCACATCATGTACCAGTTTCACAATCTTTTCTATCTTCCATTTATCTTTCAATCCATTAACTTCTACAGAACTGCTAACATCTATACAAAATGGTATTTTTTCTTCCTTTTTCAGTTCTTCCAAAATACAGATCACATTTTTTTCTGTGATTCCCCCGGCTAAAATAAACTTTTTTTCCAGTTTAGGTATTAATTTGTGATCAAATACCATACCACTTCCACCATATTCATCTTCCCGGAACGTATCTAACAAGAGAAAATCTACCGGCAATTTTTCAGCTTCGATAATTTGTTTTTTTGATTGCACTCTTACAGATTTTATAATTGGAATCTCTCTTTTACCATACTCCCGCAATCGCTTTCGAAGTTCCACGATATATTCCTGATTTTCCTCACCATGAAGCTGAATCAGATCTAAAACTCCTTCCGTAACCAGACTGGTAATAAAGGCAATCTCCTCATTCACAAAAACACCTACGGCTTTCATTTCTGGATTCAGTCTCTGCCTTAACGTTTTTGCCGTCTCAAAATCAATCCTCCTCTTTGTTCCGGCAAATACAAAGCCAATAAAATCTGGCATACACTGGTTTACATAATCCACATCTTCCATCCGTTTTAAACCACATATTTTAATCTTCATATTCCTCTCAATTCCTTTAATTTTTGTTTCTTATCCTCTGCCCGCATTAAAATCTCTCCTATTAAAACTGCATCCACCTTTTCCTGCTTAAACGTATTTACATCCTCTTTGGTTCTGATTCCGCTCTCTGCTACAAAAACAGTTCCCTCTGGTGCAGCTTTCCGCAATCTGGTACTGTTTTGGATATCTATCGTAAAATCTTTCAAATTCCGGTTATTTACACCAATGACTCTGGCTCCCGCATTTACTGCCATCTGAATCTCCTTTTCATCATGGGTTTCAACCAATGCAGTTAATCCTAATGTGTCACATATTTGAATGCATTCTTTCATAAAACCAATATCCATAAGAGAACAGATCAATAAAACCGCATCTGCTCCAATCACCTTTGCCTGATAGATCTGATAGGTATCCACAGTAAAATCTTTTCGCAGAATTGGAAGCTTTACCTCTTTGCGAATCTCTAAAAGATATTGGTCACACCCCAGAAAATATTTTGGCTCAGTCAGTACAGAAATACAATCTGCTCCCGCCTGTTCATATTCTTTTGCAATATCTATATAAGGAAAATCCTGAGCTATTACTCCTTTCGAAGGAGATGCCTTTTTCACTTCACAAATAAATGACATCCCCTCTTTTTTCAAGACATCTTCAAAAGCAAAATCCGATAATCCCCCTTTTGCAGTTAATGCCATTTTTTCCATTCTTTCAGAAGAAATCACTTTTTTTTCTTCTTCTACCTGTATTCTTTTATCTGCTGCAATTCGTTCTAAGATATCCGCTGCCATAATTCCTCCTCTCATGCCTTTTCCATTATAGGTAATTGTGAAACTCTTTATTTTCAAAATCCAGTTGTGCAATATAGACAATATCACTCATTTGTCAAAGCAATAAAGCGATTTAATACTTCCATTGCTTTCCCGCTATCAATCATTTCTTCTGCCACTTTAACGGCTTCTTCCATCGTATCCGTTTTGCCTGCAATGTAGATACACGCAGCCGCATTTAAAACAACGGCATCTCTCTTAGCCCCTTTTTCCCCGCCTAAGACTGCCCTTGTGATAGCTGCATTTTCCTCTGGATTGCCGCCTTCCAGCTCTTTTTTATCACATTTTTCAATCCCAAACTGTTCAGGTTCTATTGTATAAGACTTTAGTTCACCATCTCGTATTTCACATACTACTGTCGGTGCACTCAATGAAATCTCATCTAAACAATCTTTACCATATACCACCATACCGTTTTTTACCCCAAGCTTTGAAAGAACCTTTGCCATCGGCTCTACCAAAGCTTCTTCATACACTCCCATCAACTGCATACTGGCATTTGCAGGATTTGTCAAAGGTCCTAGTATATTAAAAATAGTACGGATTCCCAGTCCTTTACGAACCGTTGCCACATATTTCATTGCCCTGTGATACATCTGGGCAAACATAAAACAGATATTTGTTTTCTTTAAGACTTCACTCATTTTTTCCGGAGAAATCATAATGTTTACACCCAATGCCTCCAATACATCTGCAGCTCCGCACTTACTGGATACGCTGCGGTTTCCATGTTTAGCAATGGGAATACCTGCGGCAGCAGCTACGAACCCGCTAGTAGTAGAAATATTGAAGGAATTTGCCTTATCTCCACCAGTTCCTACAATCTCCAGCACCTCTATCCCTTCATGCTCTAACTGCGTTGCATGATTCCGCATTCCCTTTGCACTTGCAGAAATCTCTTCAACCGTCTCCCCCTTCATACGAAGTGCAGTCAGATAAGCAGATGTCTGAATCTCATCTGCCTCACCATTAAAAATTTCGTCCATACACGCAAGTACTTCATCATAAGTTAAATTTTGATTCTCCACCAATTTTTTTACTGCTTCTGTTATCATGATTCATATCCTCCTAATTTCTATCATCAAATTATTCTGTTTACAAATTACCTTATTTCAGAAAATTCTCCAGCATCGTTGCTCCACACTCTGTCAATACCGATTCCGGATGAAATTGGAACCCATAGATTTCTCTTTCTTTATGCTTCACTGCCATAATTTCACCGTCATTGGTAGCTGCAATTACCTTCAGACAGCCCGGCAGTGTATCTGCATCACCGGCCAGAGAATGATATCTTGCAATCCGGATATGCTCCGGCACTCCATTAAAAATGAATTCTTCTCTATCAAAGGTTATGGTGCTCTGCTTGCCGTGCATTAATTTTTTTGCATAGGCTACCTTCCCGCCAAATGCTTCAAAAATCGCCTGATGCCCTAAGCATACTCCAAGAAATTTCGTAGATTTGTTGTATTCCTTTAACAAAGATTCACAGATTCCCGCATCTTTCGGTCTTCCCGGTCCCGGTGACAGAATGATATATTCGGGATTCAGTGCTTCAATTTCCTTTACCGTCATTTCGTCATTGCGAATTACTCTGATTCCATAATTACATTCCTTTCCTTCCTTTGATGCACCTGATTCATAACGTTTCTTCTGAATGCCTCCAATCATCTGTACCAGATTGTAAGAAAAACTATCATAATTATCTATCAATAAAATCATGATCCATTCACCTCCGATGCTTTTCTAACTGCTTCCATAACTGCACCTGCTTTATTTGCACATTCCATATATTCGCTTTCCGGCACACTGTCTGCTACAATTCCGGCTCCCGCCTGCACATATACCTTATTATTTTTCTTTACTGCAGTACGGATTGCAATGCATACATCCAGATTCCCCGAAAAGTCAAGATAACCAATTGCTCCTCCATACACGCCCCTTGCCACCGGTTCCAATTCATCTATAATCTCACATGCCCTGAATTTAGGTGCCCCCGACAAAGTGCCTGCAGGAAGCAGTGCAGTAATCGTATCACAGCTATCTTTATCCTCACGAATCCTTCCCACAACGGTAGATGCAATATGCATGACCTTGGAAAAGCGATGTATCTTCATATATTCTTCTACCTCTACCGTACCAAATTCCGCAATCCGCCCAATATCATTTCTGGCAAGATCTACCAGCATATTATGCTCGGAGCACTCCTTCTCATCTGCAAGAAGTTCTTCTTCTAATGCTCTGTCAATTTCCTTGGTTTCCCCCCTCTTCCTTGTTCCTGCCACCGGAAAGGTTGTCAATTTTTTGTTTACCAGTTTTACCATCGTCTCCGGGGAAGCACCTGCTATTTCCAAATCATCACAACCGATAAAATACATATATGGTGAAGGATTCGTGGTTCGAAGTACCCGGTAAGTATTGATTAAACTTCCCTGATAATCTGTTTCAAATCTTCTCGAAATAACGCCCTGAAAAATATCCCCCTCCCTGATATAATGCTTTGTTCTCTCTACCATATCGCAGTACTCTTTTTTTGATAGGTTACAGGTAAATTCCACATTTTTATCTGCTTTTTCCTCTTTCAGCGGCGTCTCATCATGAATCAGACTTATTATTTTATCAATCTCTAATAGTGCTGCCCTGTATCCCTTTTCACCATTCTCACTCTTGTAGTTCGCAATCACACTGATTTTCTGCTTTAAATGATCATAAGCAATCACCTTATCAAACAGCATTAAATTATAATCATCAAACTCACTCTGTTTTAAATGAAGCTTTGGTTCCGCATATCCAATCATTTCATAGGAAAAATATCCTACCAGACCACCGGTAAAACTCGGCATTCCGTCAATCGAAGGAGAGCAGTACTGTTTTAACAATTCCCTCAATGCCAGCATCGCATCTTTTTCCTCTGTCGTCACCATCACTCCACTTTTCATTGTCACTCTTCCATTTTTACAACTAATCTGCAGCAGAGGATTTACGCCAAGAAAGGAATACCGTCCCCACTGTCTTCCACCTTCCACACTTTCTAACAGATAATATCTGCTGTCAATCTCTTTTAATCTTCTTAATAATGTGATTGGTGTTACAACGTCTGCATAAATTTCCTTACAGACCGGAATCATATTATATTCTTTTTCATACTTCTTTGCTTCTTCATAGCTTGGGAACATATTCTTACCTTCCTTTCTTTATTTATTAGCGGAACTTTTTAACCGGATATACCTGTACCAGCACGATCCGTTTTCTCCCTGCCTTTTTGCATAAAAAAATGGCCTCCATCCCCTATAGGGACAAAAGCCATAATATACTTCTGCGGTACCACCCAAATTGATGCAAAGCATCCACTCATCCTACATACTATCATATGCACCCCATTGATAACGGACGGGTTCCCGTTGGCATCTACTCTGATCATCATTTCAAGCCACCCTCGTAAGTCCATTCAACTATCGACCACCTACTGTATCTCACCTCCACAGCTCTCTGTAAAGCTTTACCATAGCCTACTTCTCTTACTCATCAGTTTTGTATTACAATATGACTGGTATACACCAGTTTTTCTTCCAACTGATAATAGTATATGCCCTTAATTTGAATTTGTCAAATACTTTTTAGATACCATCAAGTTTCTTATTATCTAATCTTCAGCCTCAACACTAATACTTCCCATGCTATTGGTAAGTTTGATATTTTTATCTTGATCGCCCTTTTGTTTATAATGTGTACCGTAGTCCTCTCCATTGACTTCAATACCACCCATAGATACAGATAAATCCATTATATAATCATTCAGTGAATTCTTACTGACTACTTCTATATTCCCCATATCATTATTAACAGTCAGATTATCAAAACTACATTCTGTAATCTCACAATTCCCAAGATTACAATCACAGGTAATGGAGGAAGCTGTTACATCCGAAATAACAGCCTCACCCAGATCACATTCTATATCAATCTCATCAACCATTAATCCGTCAAACTCTACATCTCCAATATCACAGCCACCAGAAATACGGGAAAGTTTCGCCTCTTTTGGCACAGTAATAGTAATGATGCAGTTATCGTTCCCATTTCGCCTTGGATAATGCGGATTTTTAGAATTTTGAATAAGGGAAAGCGTCCCATCCTTAACCTTAAAATCTGGCACCAGGTTTTTCGTACATTCATAAGACAAAGCATATTTGTCACCGGTTACAATATTTACTTCAGATATATCAATATCTAAGGAAATAGAATCAAATACATCTAAGGTATCATTATACGTATAAGTTTTACCTCTTAACGAGGAACCCAGCCCGAAATATTCCCAAAAACGTTCTCCCCATCCCATGATGTGATAACAACTTCCACCAATAATGCAAAAAATTGTAACAATCCAGATAACAGTCAAATATATATTTTTTTTCATGATAACTCCTCCTACAATTTTTGAAAATTCGTCTTTAAAATCGATTGAATCACCGCCGCAACGGGCCAGATGACCCATGTAATCCCCCAATCAAAAGTCAGGAAGCTCACACACAGATAGATACAGGTAACAGTCTGCCAATATACATTCATAACACTCCCAACGGTTTTATTCGTATATTCTACCTCCTTCGCACTTTCCGGCACATAAGTATTTCCCATTGTTCCTCTGGCATTCAATGCGAACAAAGCCTGATATCCCTTATTACGGTTACTGGTGAATACAATCAGATATACCCCCACTGCCACCAGAATAAATAAAAATGCACCGGAGCATTCATACCAAAAATCCGTCGGAAACATTGTGTCAATAATAACTGCCGGAATAAAGCTTAAAATACAGAGCATACAGCCAAGACTTAAACACAAAGCATGACTTCCCCTGACACTTTCAAACTGTTTCTTCGTATAATCCGTGACATTGAAATCAATCCCCACTGTATTATGCTTAATCTGCTGCCATTTTTGTTTCATAGTGCCTGCAAAGATAAAAAATGCTACACCAATTGCAATCAACAGGAACATAAAAAGAGCCCCCACCATATCGGTTTTTGCACATGCAAAGTCGGATTTCCCATTAACGAATGCATCTAAAAATATAACGGGAACCGGAGAAAGAATGCACAACATAACGCCTACTGCAACCAGATAGCTTCTCTTAACCGTGTCCTTTAAAAAATCCTTTGCCTCTTCTAACGAAAGCATCTGACCTGGTGCAACCTCTTCCTCTACATAAGTTTTAATACCCAATTCCTCAGCTAATTCATCAAGATTTCCAAACTCGGAAATAACAATGCCAATGACCTCATTTTCAGCCCTTCCTTCTTCTTTCAGTTCCGTGTATTTGTCTTCCATCATTTGCAACAGTTCATTCTTTGCCCTGCGTACCTCCGGAGTATTGGGCAGATTCAAAAACATATTTTCCAGATAATTTCTAAGCGTTTCCATTGTTATTTTCTCCCTTCATAATAAACTTCTCCACCACTTCCTTCGTGAGAACCCATTCCTCACATTTTTCCCTATAATACCGACGTCCAGCATCGGTAATTCGGTAATATGTCCGGCGTTTTCCACCTGTCATTTCTCCATTCTGAAAAGATTCAATATAACCATTCTTTTCCATCCGGTTAAATGCAGAATAGAGTGTTGTCTCCTTAATAATGTATTTCTCTGCGGAAAGGCTCTTAATCTGCTTGGATATTTCATAGCCGTAAGATGGGTTATCCAAAAGCAGATATAGTATGATGGTATCATTGTATCCGCGAATTACATCACTGCTAATCGTTATCATGTAAACTCCTTTCTTTCATTTGCTATTTTACTTTGACAGTCGTTGATACGTCTGTCGTGCTATGTCTGTCGTAGTATTAATATAACAAAAAGAAAAAAGGATGTCAAGAGACGCTTTCGAAAATTTGTAATGATGGCTGGTATGATGAATTTGTAGGAATCACTCTTATTCATACATCTATCAAATCCTTTGTTACCAAGATTACTGTTGTAATAGAAAATGGCAACCATTTTTAAAATGCTAAAGATGTCCAGATGATATTATTAATTCCGGCTGGTTTCTAATATTATCATCCTCTATCTGATATTCAAAAGCATCTCCGTCCTCGTTTCTCTTTGCTAATTCTACTGCCTGTTCATATGTCATGTTTTCTCTCCTTTTTTCATGTAACTGGTTTTGTAAAATAGATTTGACTGCCTGAACTGCCTCGTATACTTTAAATCGTGGCATTATCCGTATCAATGCCTGCAAAGCAGACGTGATACTGTTACTATCTTGATTGCACCAAAATAAATCCTTCCTCCGCTATTACACTCAATATATTAGGCATAGTCAAATTGTAAAGTATGATATTTTCTTATTAAATTAAAAAGGAGTAATGCCATGATTTCCTACAATCCCTTTTACGAAACACTTTACAAAAAGAACATAACAGAATATGCCCTAATATTTAAGCATGGCATCCCTGCAAATACGCTCCACAGAATGAAACACAATGAAGCCATCACCACAAAGACACTGGATGTCTTATGTACGGTACTGGATTGTTCCGTATCCGAAATCCCTGAATATGTGAAACCGGAAGATATATAAAAAGGACAATGTCAGATTGGTTTGACACTGTCCTCTTTCATATAAACTATTTCATTTTCTCATAATGTGACCACATTCAGTCAACCTTGACTGTTCCCTCATATTCCACGTCATTATATATTACCTTTTACGAAATCACATGATATACCAGCCTGTGCTACAGGTTGATTCTTCTGGAATAATAACCGCTTAGATTGCCAACCAGCCCTTCATATGGCGGCGGATTCTGGAACGGATTCCCCGCTATGATATTCAGCAGTTCCTTTGCTTTCTTATCCAGTCCTGCTCCCTTTAATCGCTTTTTATCCTTATCTGCCTGTTTACTAAATCTTATCAGATACATTTACCATTCCTCTTCCGGGTCATAAACGGTTCCTTCTGAAACCGGCTCCTGCCCTGCTTCCAAAATACTTTCTGTCATCCCCGGTATGGAATTTAAGTACAGCGTTTCCTGAATCGCATTCCAGTCATCCTCCGATATGAGAACACCGTTTTTTCCCCGGTTATTGGTTATAGTGACAGGCTGGGAACTGGCATTTACATCCGCTACAAGCTTATACAAGTTGCTTCTTGCCTGTGTAATACTGATTGCAGTCATAT
>CAJUBR010000075.1 GCA_910584695.1 uncultured Lachnospiraceae bacterium | reverse complement strand
ATATAATCAGCCATTTCACATCCCCCATATGCAAAGGATTTTATATGTTTTTCATATACTGTAAAATAACAACGGAAAACTCCCTGCTCCGCAGCCGTGATACAGGAATCTCCCTGCCGCCCTCCATATATGCGACTCCATTCTTATAGCTTTTTAAATACTTTAAATTAATCAAATAGCTCCTGTGACACCGGAAAAACCTGCCGTCCAGTTTGGTTTCCAGATTTTCAATCCGGTCATAATAATCAATAATCTCAGACGAGGATAAATGCAAATATATTTTTCGGTCAATGATCTCACAAAACACAATATCCTCCAGGGAAATAATATGGCTTTCATATCCCTTCTGAACAAGTAAACTGGCTTCCCTAGCATTCTGCATGGAAATATAAAGACGTTCCATTGTTTTTTCAAAATGTTTTTCTTCGATGGGTTTTACCAGATAATCATAGGCCTGTACCTCAAAAGACTGAAATACCATTTCCTTAAGAACCGTGATAAAAATCAGGAACCCCCTAAACTTACGTTCCCGGAGCTTCCTTGCCGTTTCCATGCCGTCTATATCCTTCATCTGAATATCCAAAAACAGAATGTCTATCTGCTTGTCATATTTCAATAATTCTTCTCCGCAGGAAAACTGCAGGATGGTTGTCTCCATATTTTTTCTTCGAAAAAAGTCCGATGCCATTGTCCGTATTTGATCGGACATATATTTTTCATCATCGCAAATGACAATATGGATCACAGCATCACCTCCCAGTGATCATTGGAACAATCTTTATTTCCTGTTCATCCTATAAATAGATACCAGGATAATTGCAGGCAGTACGATAGCCAATACATTCTATTATAGTCTGCCTGAAATATCAAAACAATTCATTTGCTGTGAAATGCTTTCTGGACGACGTGGAATATCTCATAGGATTACTCCAACACCCAGGCTAAACTCTATGACTGATCCGTTTCCTGCAATAACGAATGATTCTATCCTTAAAACCAATTCCCACAATTCCGACAATCCCTGTAATCACAAATATAATTAAAGAAATCACCCAGTCTCCATGCCGCATAGTAGAGCCAATCATAGTAGACGATACAACGGAGGGGATACGGGCAAGCGTAGAAATCCTGATAAATTTCCCAATCTTCATCTGCGTTATCCCAACAATATAGGTAAGCATATCCTTTGGTGTTCCCGGTATAAAAAACAAAATAAAAACTACCATATCACATTTTCTACTGTCTTGCAGCCATTTCCATGACTGCACCTTTTCTTCGTGAAATAACATATATAACAGTTTCTTTCCAAAGCGTTTGGATAAAGCAAATATAATCGCAGATGCAAAGATACAGCCTGCCAGACAGATTACCATTCCTCCAATGGTTCCATATAAAGCACCGGAAAGCAACTCTACTGGTTCACCTGGAATAAAGGCAATGACCACCTGCAGAACCTGAATGCATAAAACGATAAACATTCCTTTTATACCCATTTTTCCCACCCACTGCTGTAATTTGGCCTGGTACTCCGGTTCAGACAAACGGCGGAAATAAGGGAATAATATAACGGATATCCCTGCTACAAGTCCGATAAACAGAATACAATAAATAATGATCCGCATACAAGTCTTCTTTTCCATTTATATGTTCTCCTTTATTAAAACCTGTTCTATTTTTGTACTAATCGTAAGTCACTCATTTAATTCCTCTCTTAAATCCCCTGATTTCATTACAATCCGTGTCCATCCGTTTAAAAATAAGTAAAAAACAATCCCTTTACCGTTTCCTCAGACTGTGATATACCTTTCCTCTTGTAAGCGTATAGCCTCGGTATTTCGCCAGTTCCCTCACTGTGACAAGCTGATATCCCTTTCGTTTTAACTGAACGATTAACGTACAGGCTGCCTCTTTTGTCGGTTTGTAGATATCATGCATCAGAATAATGTCTCCGTCTTTTACATGTCCCATCACTGCATTTATTGTTTTCTCTTTACTTCTGGTTTCCCAGTCCCTTGTATCAATCGACCATAAGATCATCGGTTTTCCAACCGCTTGTTCCACCTTTCCATTCACAGAACCATAAGGCGGCCGCATCAGTGTCGGGGTCTTTCCCGTTGCCCCTTCCACTTTTTTATCGGTTCTGTTAATCTGGTTCTTAATCTCTTTTTCGGACAACCTGGATAAATCCGGATGCGTGTATGTATGGTTTCCGATATCACACCCGATTTCGCTTGCCGCCTTTACGGAACTTTTATAGGAATCCACCTGACTGCCGACCACAAAAAAGGTTGCCTTAGCATCGTTCTTTTTTAGGCAATTTACAATATCCTTCGTATACTGCCCCGGTCCGTCATCAAAGGTCAATGCCACCATTTTCTTATTCGGATCAATTGATGCCGCCAGCACTTCACACTGTCTGCTTTTCTTGCTTTTTACCGTCTTCCCATCCTTAGAATAAGCGGCCACTACCTTATAAAGATAGCTCTTTCCCTTTTTCACTTTGTTGTCTGTATAATGTAATTTTTTCGTTGTCCCAATTTTTTTATACTCACCCTTACTGTTTTTCTTATAGATATCATAGCTGTCCGCACCTTCTGTTTTTCCCCAGGTGAGCTTGATTTTTTTCTTAACATAGCTTCCAGTAACGGCAGGTGCTGCCGGTTTCATATAGACTGCTGCCACATCGCTTGGATTACCGGTTGCCGATTCCCTGTTCTTCTTTACCGCACGGACTTTATAATAATATACTTTACCGCTCTTAACGTTAACGTCGGTAAACTCATTTTTCTTTACAACACCTATCTTTTTAAACTTCTTTGCATTGGTACTCCGGTAAACCTGATATCCTGTCGCCTTTCTGGTCTTGTTCCATGTGATCTTCACCTTGGGACCCTTTAAACTTTTCGCCTTTATACCCTCTGCCTTTTCTAATATAATCTTTACCGTCTTTACTGCACTTTCTTCTATTATCTTCCCATCCTGAAGCTTTTTTACTTTATAGTAATAAGTTTTTCCAAGAGAAACATTCTCATCATAACCAGTGAGCTGACCCGTTTTACCGGAAACAGTTGTCAGGACAGAAAAGGGTCCCGCTGCAGCCTTTGCCCGTTCAAGCTGATAGACGCTGTCCTCACTGTCCGATTCCCATTTCAGTAAAACACGTTCCGAACCTTCTATCTCATAGTCCAATGCTAATTTTGTCTGTGCCTTTACCATATTTCCCGTACAAAACAAACCTAGCACCAACAAGATCCCCAGATACCATCTGCTGAATTTCTGTCTTCTTATCATCCATTTCATATATATACACCTACTTTTCTACTAAAAATATTTAAATTTGTACTTCTGTCATGAAGTGACCTTTATCAAAAAGAAAATTTAAGCCAAAAACCCCACCGCAAACAATAGACATCAAATTTTATCGGCTTTAAAGAACGGAGGCACTTCATATATCTATATTATGTTTTTCACAGCGAAAAAGCAATCATTTTGTCGCATTTTATCGAATCTTCATCTTTTCTTAATAAAAGAAAACATTTGACATTTCTGTTAAAAATCTGCTAGAATAAATGCGAATCGAGTGGCGACAAGCGTAAATCCAGATACGGGTTTACGCTTTTTTGTATGCCACCTTTCAGGTTATGGCAGCTTTCCTGGCCACAAAAGACTCCGAATATTTCATATATGGAGGCAGACATGAAAAAAGAAAAAACAATGAACAAAATGGGAACAATGCCTATAAACCGGTTATTATTATCTACCGGAATACCTATGATTTTATCCATGGTATTACAAGCAGTCTACAACATTGTTGACAGTGCTTTCGTTTCCAATATAAAAGGCACCGGCGAAGCCGCATTAAATGCATTAACACTGGCTTTCCCGATTCAAATGTTAATGATTGCAATTGGCATTGGTACCGGTGTTGGCACTAATGTACTGGTAGCAAAAAGTCTCGGACAAAAAGACCCTGAAAAAGCAAGCAGAACCGCTGGAAATGCTTTATTCTTATCAATCATTATTTATCTGGTCTTTCTAATATTCGGAATCTTTGGAGTTCGTATTTATATTACTTCACAGACATCTAATCCCGAGATTTTAGAAATGGCGGTTGATTATTTAAGAATATGCAGCTGTGCCTCAATCGGCATTGCCTTTTTTCCTATTTTTGAAAAGCTTTTACAGTCTACGGGACGTTCCATATTGTCTACGATTGCACAGATCGTAGGTGCTGTTATCAATATAATATTAGACCCTATTTTAATTTATGGTCTTTGGTCTTTTCCAAAGCTTAGTGTGAAAGGAGCTGCATATGCAACTATCATTGGACAGATTGCTTCTTTCCTTCTGGCATGGTTATTTCATTTAAAATATAATAAAGAGATTAAAAATGGCATTCAGTATCTGAAACCTTCTGCAAGAATCATTGGACAGATTTACGCAATCGGACTTCCTGCTATCATTGCCCAGGCATTAATGTCTGTTATGACATACGGATTGAATGTTATTCTAGTTAAAATCGATGAATCCGTGGTAACCGCTTACGGACTTTTTTACAAAATCCAGCAGTTTATCCTATTTGCCGCATTTGGTCTGCGTGATGCAATCACTCCAATTATCTCCTTTAATCACGGTATGCGCTGTAAATTGCGTATTAAAGATTGTATCAAATGCGGAATGACCTATACTCTGGTCATCATGATAGCCGGATTACTTTTACTGGAGGTTTTTGCCCGCCCATTTTCATCAGCATTCGGACTATCCGGTCAGACACAGGAATTATGTATCAGTGCTATGCGGATTATAGCCATCAGTTTTATTTTTGCAGGTGCCAATGTTACATTTCAAGGTATTTTCCAGTCATTGGATAAAGGAATTGAATCTCTTATTCTTTCTGCCTGCAGACAATTTATTTTTGTACTGCCCGTTGCTTGGGGGTTTTCATTGATTGCCAGACATTCTTTTGATGATACATGGCTGGTATGGACCACCTTCCTAATTGCAGAATTTATTACTTTTCTGATTGGCTGTATATTTATGAACAATATTAAGAAAAAAAATATTGACCTATTAGAAAATTAAATTTTTTACATTTATTGTTTTAATTATAATATTGTTTGTTTATTGCCAGCGAAAACAAACAATTCATAAAATTTTCACACAATTTTAGCACTCACCTATTGACAGTGCTAACAGTCAGTGGTATAACATAATTACAGGTTAGGAAATAAAGGAATTCCTAACAGCAACTTATATAATTACAATCAATGTACCATAATATCTATAGACAAATTAAAGGAGGAATTTATTATGTTAGTACCAAGTATTTTTGCAAATGATTTATTCGACAACTTTTTCAACGATGCTTATAAGCCATCAGAAAGCTTTGTACATTCTGCAAATTCCAGAAATCTGATGAATACGGATATTAAAGAATATGAAGACAAGTATGAATTAGGAATAGAACTTCCGGGATATGCCAAAGAAGATGTTTCTGCCAGTCTGAAGGAAGGTTATCTTACCATTGAGGCAGAACGCCATGCAGACAACGAGATTAAGGACAACAACGGAAAATATATCCGTAAGGAATGCTTTACCGGTAAATGTCAGCGCAGCTTTTATGTCGGTGAACAGGTTACACAAAATGATATCCGTGCTGCATTTAACAATGGTATCTTAACCGTTACTGTTCCGAAAATCAAAGAACAGCCTAAAGTAGAAGAAAACCATTTTATCGCAATTGAATAACAAAGGGTTTTGCAAACAGAATTCTTTGCCTGCGGCGGGTTACAAAAGCAGTATGCTTTTTAACCCGCCGCAGTGCGTTTTTATTTTCAATCTACAATTCTCTACTCTTTTATTGTTGGGCAGCAACATCCAAACCTTTTTCAAGCACCTTCATTCCAAGTGGTGTACAAACAACCGCAAGTACCAACAGTCCGATAATCATCGGCAGTCCCATCTGCTCATCATTTAAAACTGCAATCCGGTCTCCATAATATAAAATAAATACAGAAAATGCATTATTTAGAAAATGCATCATACCGGAAGCAAAAATACTGTCTGTTTTATAAATCGCATAAGCAAGTGCTGCTCCAAGGATTGCCGTCGGTATCAGCTTGATCAGGCTCATATGGCTGATTCCAAATAAAACAGATACGATGAAAACTGCTTTTGGCAGGCTCATTTTATGCCGGAAGGCTGTAAACATATAGCCTCTGAACATTAGTTCCTCGCAGATTGCCGGGGTAAGGGCAATCAGTAAAATTGCCGGAATAAACGACACCCCATTAAGAAGTGTCATATATTCCTCATTCAGACTTCGGCTGTTATCCGCAAAAAAATAACTCAATACATTTCCTGCCAGCAAGGAACAGCTTCCGGCACCTAACAATAACAGTAAAGAGCCAAGTAATGCCTTTGGCTTTGGAAGATGAAGGGCAAATATTTTCTTCGCATCACCTTTTATGTAAAAACACGCAAGTATTGGCAGAATACCAATAAAAAACTGAGGTACAATGACTCCCATTAAAGGATGAGACAGACTCATAATTCCACCGGCATACACCATCAGCAGCACCGCGACCACTAAAATCAACAGACTTTCCTGAATGGATGGCAGACTTCCCTTTTTAATATTTTTCCGCCGTTCAAACAGCTTGATTCCGCTGGCAGACTCTCCAAAAAGAATGGATTCACTGTTATATATTTTACCTAACAGCCAAACTGCAATAAAAGCATAAATAATGTTACTAAAAAGTACCAGTAAAATTAATGTAAAGTCATATTTGAATACCAGTAAATCCTTCATCAACAGGCAGATATTTGCCACCGGCACCAGTGCCATCCTTGCATCCAGTTCAATATTAGGAATAAACCCAATATAAGCGGTCAGCAAAACAACAAGTGTCAATGGCGAAATGTAATTATTTGCCTCCTTAAAGCTCTTTGCAAATGCACAAACACACATAACCAGTGCACTCATAAACAGTGCAAATGCAATGATACAGACAATGGAAATCAAAATCGCAGGTACAAAGCTTCCAAGATGAAATGCATTAGCAGATTCCGTCAGTGAACGGATCGTAGCATAAAGATATGCTGCAATTCCACCTATCGAAAGCACATTAATAAATACGGATATGACTGCAATCGTGGCAACGGATAAGAATTTACTCATAATCAGTTCCATATTACCAATTGGTAATGTAAGCAGAGTCTCCAGCGTGCCGCGTTCCTTTTCCCCTGCAGTTGCATCAATCGCCGGGTACATGGAACCCATCAATATACTGGTGATCAGAAGAAACGGAATCACGCTTCCCAGTATGCTTCCCACTGCACTCTCATTACTGGATACGTCCATAAGCTTTGCAGTAACCGGATAAAGTACTCTTTTCACATCCAGACCGGCATCCTTCGCATTTTTCTCTGCCTGCTGCTTCCCATAGGCATCAATTTCTTCCTTCAACATATCGGAAACCGTAGCAGAATTTGTTTCAGCAGACAAATAATGAATCTCATATGTTATCTGGCTGTCCGTTACCGTCGTTGTAATATACGCATCTATCTTCTCCTCTTCCAAATCTTTTGACGGATGATCGGACTTTGCTTCCTTTATCACATAATCCAGTTTATCCGCATCACCGGCAATCCAGTCATTTAGTGCCTGCCTGTCCTCTTCGTCCACTTTTTCATAGGCGATATAATAAGTTCTCTCCTGTTGGGATGTATTAATCATGGAAACTACCTGCATGACAACCAAAAATAAAAGAGGATACAAAATAACCGGCAGCACCACCATGGTAAGAATCGTCTTCTTATCTCTTATTACATCCAGGATTTCCTTCTTATAGAGAGTCCGTAACTTTTTATCATTCATCTTGTGCATCTCCCTCCATATAAGCAAAGAACGTATCCCGCAGATTACCGGTTCCCGTTGCTTTTTTCAGTTCATCCGGGGTCCCCTCTGCTATCATTTTTCCTCTATCAATCATAATAATTCGGTCACAAAGAAATTCCGCCTCCTCCATATAATGGGTGGAATATAAAACAGTCTTTCCCCTTTTCTTCTCCTGCTTCATAAAATCAATAATCGCTTTAGAGCTGATGATATCAAGTCCCAGGGTGGGTTCATCAAAAATATAAATATCCGGATTGTGCACCAGACATCTGGCAATGGAAGTTCTCTGCTTCTGCCCTGTGGAAAGCTTCTCAATTCGGTTGTCAATAAAGGATTC
Organism: uncultured Lachnospiraceae bacterium; assembly: GCA_910584695.1. Taxonomy (GTDB): domain Bacteria; phylum Bacillota; class Clostridia; order Lachnospirales; family Lachnospiraceae; genus CAG-590. The sequence goes on along the minus strand of CAJUBR010000075.1, from coordinate 4,999 downwards.
CATCTGCAGCAAACCGCAGATTTCTTCTATCCTTTCTTCCACTTCTTCTTTCGTAAAATCATACAGCTCTCCAAATAAAGATAACATTTCCCTCACACTAAATCTTCCATAAAGCTTTGTATTTTCTGACAGATAACCGATATGTTTTTTTAAAGCTTCTTTTTTATCAATCTGTTCCATCGCCTCATCTGTTATGAATACCTGACCGGAGGTCGGCTGCATCAGGGAACCTAACATTCTAAGCAGTGTTGTTTTTCCTGCACCATTGGGACCCAGAATTCCTAAAATCTCTCCGCTGCCCGCTTTGAAGCTTACATGGTCCACTGCAAAAAATTCTTCCTTTTTTCCCTTTTTTTCCGTCCTTATAAATTGTTTTGTAAGTTCTGTTGCTTCAATCAAAATGACACCTCTCCCGTTTCCGTCTATTGTGCAAAAAGATTACCGATACATATGACCAGACAAAATATCCATCCAAGAATCAAAAAAACATTAACCGGTTTGGTTCCTTCCATTTCTTCTTTCCTGCCACGAATTGATTTCATCGTAAGCATTCTTCCATTCATTTTTGCAATTGTCTTAAGTAATAAAACCGTCAGTACCAGACCGCCAACTGCAAAGGGAATTAGAAATGCAGTTGTCATCATCAGCTGTGAATTCGTCGGTGCCGTATCAAAAAGTGTCTCGATATCCATAGTGGCATATTCGGCAGAATATTTTTCCATCCACTTAAATAATACCGGCAGAATATATACATAGGCAGTATTAACCGCATTAAACAGCATATGCAATATCATCGTAGAAACTAAAGATCCTGTTGCTTCCACAATGAGTGCAAAAATCACACCGAGATATACCGCATATAACATCTGGTTAAAATTCAAATGCATCAACCCGAAGCACAATGCACTAATCACAATACCGGTAAGAACAGAACGCTTACGAAACGCCGTAAAGATAACGCCTCTGTATAATGTCTCCTCCACAAAACCCGGAAGACAACCTATAATCAGGATTCCCAACCATATCGGAACATTCTTTGTAATATCAAAAATCGCTCCACTGGTTGAATTCTTTGCAAAAAACTGGCTCACTACATTTAACAGACTTGCCATAGGTGATGCCGTAATCAAAACCACCAGAGACAGGAAAAAAGTAGAAAGCCGGTACTTTCTTACCTGCAAATCCTCCCGAAATCTGGTTTTGGTAATTACCATATATAACACTGCCCCGGCTAACAGATATGCCTGTGTCATCAAAATAGAAACCAATGTACCATATTCCTCCGGCACTGATCTTTGAACTATATATATCAAAATTGACATAGGAAGCTCCAATACCATCAAAAGAAAGAAAAAAGCACCAGCCTTTTTCATGGCACTTTTAGCTGAAACCTTCCTTGTTACATCTCCTAAATCTTTTTCTTCTAACTGCATAGTTTCTCCTTACTTTTTCATCGCAACTGCTTCCATTTCAATTAACACATCCTTCGGAAGTCTGGCTACTTCCACACAGGAACGTGCCGGAAAATCACCCGTAAAATATTCCGCATAAATCTCATTTAATGCTGCAAAATCGTTCATATCTTTAATAAATACAGTGGTCTTAATGACATCCTCACAGCTTGAGCCTGCAGCCTCTAATAATGCCTTCATACTGTCAAAGACACGGGTTGCCTGAATCTTGATATCTCCCTCTACCACATTGCCCGTAGCAGGATCAATCGGTACAACCCCGGATGTATACACTATTCCATTTACTTCAATTGCCTGTGAATATGGTCCAATTGCCTGTGGTGCCTTATCTGTTTTTACTACATGTTTCATATTTTTATCCTCCTGAAAATATATTATTCCCTGATACTGATTGCTCCTATCAATGCATGATCAGGGTTATTTACTTGATTGCTGTAATCGTATGCTCCTTTATCTCAATGCGTCCTTCTTTTAGAAGATGCCCGACTGCACGTTTAAATGCATTCTTACTAAGTCCCATTTCCCTCTCAATCACCTCAGGTGATGCCTTATCATTAAACGGAAGCACACCGTCATATGAAAGAATCATCTGATAAACGGTTTCACTATCGTCTTCCATCTGTTGGTAAGCCAGTTTTCCCATGGAGAGATTTAACTTTCCATCGTCCCTCACTTTTGTAACTCTTAACAAAAGCACATCCCCAATATACACCCTTTTATGTATTTCCTGTTTAGGAATCAAACCCTGATACTGATTGTCCACGGCAATAAATATACCCAGATCATGATTGACCTGATAAACATATCCCTCCACCTCGTCTCCTTTTTGATATGGAGAATCCACTGCTAAATGATCATATAACCGCATGGATACACATGGTCTTCCACTCTTATCCAGATACATATATACAAGATATTCCTTTCCCTCCCGAACCTTTTCCACCATCTCTTTAAACGGCATCAAAATATCTTTTTCCAGACCCCAGTCCATAAAGGCACCAATATTACCCACACTCGCCACCTTGAGCTTTGCTATCTCACCTAAAGTAATCAATGGTTTATTTACCGTTGCAATGGGACGATCCGAAGAATCCAGATATACAAATACCTCAATCTCTCCTCCTGCTGTCAGTCCTTCCGGAACCTGCTTTCGTGGAAGAAGTACTGCATCCTTATCCCCCTTCTCCTTGGCAAGGTAGACTCCAAATTCTTTACTACGAACAACTTTTAGTTTCTGCCATTTTCCTATCTCTATCATATACTCTCCTATCTATTCCACCTATTGCACACTATACTTCCCTGCTTCATTATCCCGGCAGAACTAACCGTATTTTACCACAGTATTTCCACAATCACAAATGGATTTCTTTCTCGATCCGAAAAAACAACCTGACAACAATGATCCTGTTCATAAACTGCTGGATACATTTCATCACCTAATGCCGCAGCTTTCCGGTAATCCACCCTCATCTTTTTATACATTACGGAATCTGGCAGATAGTTCATTGCCTCACTTATATAACGCCCATTATTTACATGATGATTAGAATCCAGAAAAGATTTTCGAACAAGGATTGGCGTATCTGCCATATTCTTTTTCCGATACACCTCTTCCATAATCTGTATTTTTCTTGGTGCGTATTCCATTTCAATCGCCGGATGCAGATCATAACCGGCAATATCCTTTGGGGCTGCTTTTATTGGTCTCATCTTTTCTAAATCCATAAAAATCCAAATAGAATTTGCCTTTACCATCTGATTCCCTTTTTCATCCAAAATTTCAAAATTCCGATACCCGTAGATTCCCTTGAAATCATGGGGCCATGTCTGCACTGTAATCATTTCCCCAAATTCAGGATACCGGATTACTTCAATCTGCCAGCTTGATAAAAACCATGCAGTATGCATAGAGCCTAACTCTTTCAAACCTTTGTCAATGGATTCTGACTGAAAAATAGCACAATCCTGAAAATAGTGTGCAAGCATCGCCATATCTGTTTTTAAATCACTGCCCACCTGAGAATAAGTAACTCGTTGTTCTATTTTATACATTTTTTAACCTACCTTTCCATCCTACCTTACTACTTTTCTGTGTCGGAAAAGTGAATTTTAATTTTTTTAAAATTTGCTCTTGATTTTTATCTTAAAATGTGTATAATAATGTTTTGTGAGTAACAAAAAACTTAATGGGGTATCGCCAAATGGTAAGGCAACGGACTCTGACTCCGTCATTTCAAGGTTCGAATCCTTGTACCCCAGTTAAATCAAGGGTTTGTATACAGCAAATTTTGAGATAACCAAAGCAAAACGGCAAGTTGCACTTGTCGTTTTTTTGATTTTTATACAAATCCACATTGATACTTGAATTGTATGATATGGTTATGCAGTTGTGATGATTTTGTTTTATACGACTCATTCCTTATAATAATTTCCATTTTTAAGTCTCATTCTTGCCTCATCAGCTAACTGCTGTTTCAGCCATTGGGGCTTTATAACTTCTACCTCAGCACCAAATCCCCTTACCCATCTTACTACATCTGGTGCAATCGCTGCTTTTTGATAAAAATAAAGTCCCTCTTCCCTTTCTTCTATCCGCTTTGCCCTTTTTGCTTCATACTCCTTTACATAACGGATGCTTTCTCCAGTAAACAGCAACTCTATATCTTCTGTTTTCCTTCCTGCCAGTTTCAAAAAAACTTCCTGGTTCTCCTGTAATTCATTCTCTTTTTCGTCCGGTTCGAATTTTACATCTAAAACCTCTATTTTCATTATTCTGGAAATCCGAAATCTTCTAACTTCCTCTCGAAGTTCACAATATCCCTCAACACAGAAATACGAATCAATCAATAGCAGCCTATACGGATGTATAATCCTTCTCGTACATTCGTCGCTGGTAAAGCTATAATAGTCAATACATATTTTTCTCCGGCTGTCAATTGCATTCTGAATTGTCTTTTCTATTTTAGAATCTACGCGGTCTGTGTTCCCGCTTTTTTTCTCTGCCCACCTGAAATGCCCACAAAGTGACTCAAACTGCAATTTGTTGAGTGCTGCCGAACTTTCTACTATCTTTTCAATAAATGTAATCGCATGGCATCCCATATCCAAATGTTCATACTCCTTTAGCATTTCCTTTGTAAAAGCAAGAGACGCCAGATCTTCTATTGTAAAATCCACATTCTTCAATGTATACTTATCTGCAAAATAATATATTTTTCCGTTTCGTTCTTCTTCACCTATACTGTAGTTCAAAGAAAGCTCATCGATGTCCCTTGAAATCGTACGCCTGCTCACATCAATATCCCAATTTCTTAACCTGTCCTGAATCTCATCTGCCCGATATCCCTTGGGATTTTCAGACAACAGGGACAATATATAAATCTGTCTTTGGGATACGGATACATCCTTTCCCCGATATTCTGTCTCTTCCTGCATCTTCTGTTTCCTTTCTTTTATCACTCTACATAGGCATTTGCGAAACTCCCTATTTTCAAAATCTAGTTGTGCAATATAGACAATATCATAAG
>CAJUBR010000074.1 GCA_910584695.1 uncultured Lachnospiraceae bacterium | reverse complement strand
ATGGATACTAGCCTACAGCGGTTTTTATACTTAACAAACTGTCAAAGATGGGATTTTTCACGCATTCAATGTGTTTAATCCAATAAATGCTGATTCTCTGAAATCTGCTAAAATTTTTTATTATTTTTACTCATATTTCATTGACTTCCAATTTTATTGATGGTAAACTATGCGTGTATTTATAAAGCGTTAACGATACCAATACTTCTCGCTATGTTTTGGTATTCACAATACCTCTATGATACAATTAATTTAAAGGAGGTACTTTTCATGAACAAAGGTACAGTAAAATGGTTCAATTCAACGAAAGGGTTTGGCTTCATCACTAACAGCGAAACTGGCGAGGATGTATTCGTACATTTTTCTGGTATTGTTGCAGACGGTTTCAAGACTCTTGAAGAAGGTCAGTCTGTAGCATTTGATATTGAGCAGGGTGCTAAAGGTGCTCAGGCAGTAAATGTAACTGTAGAAGCTTAATTCTTATGGCAACGGGTTAAAATCATACTACATGGTTTTAAGAGCTTAAGCATGAATCAGGGGTTGTTTTATATATCTCAAAAACTGAAATATATAAAACAACCCCTTTTTACATACAAGATACCGCTGACTTTCTTGTATACATTATAAATGAAGCACTCTCTCCTGAATCTCCTGCGTACGTCCCTGATTCCAAAATTGTGTTCCGATATAACCACAGGTACGTCTTGCCACATTCATGGTATCCTGATCTGTATTCCCACAATCCGGACACTTCCAAACCAGTTTTCCCTCTTCGTCCTTCACAATCTTAATCTCTCCGCTAAAACCACATTTCTGGCAGTAATCACTCTTGGTATTCAGTTCTGCATACATAATATTATCATATATATGCTGCATAACGGAAAGAACCGCATCAATATTATTCTGCATATCAGGCACCTCTACATAGCTTACCGCCCCGCCTGGCGAAAGCCTTTGAAATTTGGATTCAAAAATAAGCTTATGAAATGCATCAATTTCCTCTGTAACATGTACGTGATAACTATTTGTAATATAATTCCTGTCTGTAACACCTTCAATAATTCCAAACCGCTTTTGCAGACATTTTGCAAATTTGTAAGTTGTAGACTCCAACGGTGTTCCATAAATACTAAATGCAATGCTAGTTTCTTCTGCCCACTTGGCACAGGCATCATTTAACCGCTCCATAACCTCTAATGCAAACGGTGTTGCTTCCGGATTCGTATGAGAAAGTCCGGTCATATAACGGGTACACTCACAAAGTCCGGCATACCCCAGAGAAATCGTCGAATATCCGTTATAAAGCAGCTTATCAATTGTCTCTCCTTTCCGAAGTCTTGCCAATGCACCATACTGCCATAAAATTGGTGCCACGTCTGAAAGTGTTCCTTTAAGGCGCTCATGTCTGCACATTAATGCTTCATAACAAAGCTGCAATCTTTCCTCCAGAATATCCCAGAATCTTTCCATATCTCCGCCTGAGGAACATGCAACGTCTACAAGATTTAGTGTAACAACTCCCTGATTAAAACGCCCATAAAATTTCGGTTTGTTCTCTTCGTCGTGATATACCGTTAAAAAAGAACGACATCCCATACAAGGATAACAGTTACCCTCTTTCAGGTTCTTCATTACCTTTTCCGAAATATAATCCGGAACCATACGCTTTGCCGTACAGGTAGCAGCCAATTTTGTAAGCTCCCAATATTTAGAACCCTCTCTTACATTATCCTCTTCCAATACATAAATCAGTTTTGGAAAAGCCGGGGTAATATAAATGCCTTTTTCATTTTTAACCCCCAAAATCCTCTGCTTTAACATCTCTTCAATTACCAGTGACAAATCATCCCTTGTACGTCCTTCCGGCACCTCATTCAGATACATAAACACCGTAACAAATGGTGCCTGCCCATTGGTTGTCATCAACGTGATAACCTGATATTGAATCATCTGCACACCACGCTTGATTTCTTCCCGTACTCTTAATTCCGCAATCTTGGCAATTTGCTCTTCTTGAATAGCTAAGCCTGCCTTCTCATATTCCTCTCTTACGATCTTTAGATATTTCTGGCGGCTGACATCCACAAATGGTGCCAAATGCGAAAGGGTAATACTCTGTCCCCCATACTGGGAACTTGCAATCTGTGCAATACTCTGAGTCGCAATATTACAAGCCGTTGAAAAACTCTTCGGACGATCAATCATTGTCTCACTGATTACTGTTCCGTTCTGCAGCATATCTTCTAAATTCACAAGACAGCAATTGTGCATATGCTGTGCAAAATAATCCGCATCGTGAAAATGAATGATTCCCTCTTCATGTGCTTTTACAATTTTATCCGGAAGCAGGAATCTCTTTGTAATATCTTTACTTACTTCCCCTGCCATATAATCTCTTTGTACACTGTTTACAATCGGATTTTTGTTGGAATTCTCTTGTTTTACTTCCTCATTGTCACATTCAATCAGACTTAAAATCTGTTCATCCGTAGAATTTACTTTGCGGACCAAAGCTCTCTTATAACGGTATGTAATATATTTTCTTGCCACCTCAAATGCCTGAGTCTCCATAATCTCATTCTCAACCATATCCTGGACTTCCTCTACACTAAAAGCCCTGTTCATGCCGCTGCAGGTGAGAGTAACTTTCTTAGCAATCTCATTAATCTGCTCTGATGTAAGAGATTCCTTCTCCACCACTTCTTTGTTAGCCTTCTCCACTGCGGCAACAATCTTGGATATATCAAATGCTACCTCTGTTCCACTACGTTTAATAATTCTCATGATAATTCCTCCAAAACTCCAGAATACCACCGGCATTCTGCATATACAAAAAGATTGCAATTTCAATCTCCCATCTAAGTAAATAATGTGCCAGACTTTGACCTCTGGCACAACATCTTGTGTTATTGTAAATCACTTCTCTAAAAAATGCAACCATGATTTTGAACTTCTATATCTGCTACATCCGTTTATTGGTCTAGTATTCCCATTGCTCTTGTGTATTTTTTACAATCTTTTTCGTCATAATTATCATATATATATTTCATCTTATTACATGCCCATGTGAATTTTCTTCATTTATATAAAAATTCCATATATCTATTCCTTTCCAGTTTTCTCTCCCTCTGAGGTTTTCTCCTCTATATCGCTTTCAGAAAGTTCCTGATCCTTCCTTTCTGTATCATTCTCAGAAGAATCCTCCGGTTTTTTATAATCTTCTAACGTTTTTCCAAAACTTTCCAACACACTGTAACTTACCGTATAAACAATATCCGGTTGATCATCCAGATAAATATAATCACTGTTTGTGGAGGTATTTGATTTTCCCCAGTAAATGGTATGCGTATTCCCATTTTGGTCTGTCAATACCGCAGTTTGAACCGGTTGATCCAATCCGTATTCCCCAATATCCGTTACCGCTTCCAGCTTCCGGTCGGCAGTCATTCCCGTTATTGCCAAAATCAGGTTGTTCAGTTTATCCCCATCTACCTCAAAGGATTCGTCTTTTTCCAGTTTCCATATATCATCTTTTAATGCAAATGTTTCCTCTCGATCTTCCACACTAAAGTGGATTGATGTAATATCACTGGCTGCAACATCCAGAACCTGGATCACCGAATCTGTATTTTCTTCTGTTTCTCTGTTATAATCCCTGAGTATAAAATATACCAGCAGCAAAGCGACCAGTAATAAAATACAAAGCACCAGTGGAAGTAATTTCTTCTTTTTCATATCCTTCATTTCCTTTCTACTTCACACGATCTGTTAAGAGGCGGACAAATTATGCGGTCCACCTCCATTCATATCCCATTATTCTTTATTATCTGCGTTTTCTGCGATAACAGATTACCCCACCCACAATCAGACAGGCAATCGGAAGCAGAAAGCATAGGATAACTGCAAAAAATGCTGCTTTTCCAGCGGTTACTGTCAGATACTGCGTCTCTACAGATTTACTGGCAATGGAAACTATATTATTACTTTCCCCTGCATCCACCATCCAGTTCAGGCTGTTCATATAGAGTGTGTAATTTCCGTCCGACACCATATTGTTTACGGATTCATCTAAAATAGCCGAAGATGCAAAGCAAACAATCTGCGTCTGTCTGGACTTATTAGCAGAAGTGGAATCTTTATCTTCACTATCTGTGCCCGAATCATTATCTGTACTGCCTACCTCCTCCGAAATAACCACACCTACTGTATATGGTCCGTCTGCATCTCCATCCTCTTTGTCATATGACTTCATATTTTCAGGATCTGTTTTAACAAATGCACCATCCGAGGTTGTAAGAATCTGACTGATATTTAACGTATCCCGCACATCATCTGCTACGGAAAAGCCAAGACATCCAGTCATTAGTACATAGCTGGAACCATCTGTCATACCGCTTGTCACCTCTGAAGCATTGACATCCGGCACCAGATAATAGGGCTGTTGTACATATTTATTCTTATCACTCTCAATTACAATACCATCTGTAACCTGAATTCCATATTCTTCCAGAATGCCCCGGTAATTAGGCATATCCTGCCCCACATAATCACTGATCATCATTGCTTTCCCACCCTTTTTCAGATATTCTGTTACCTTCTGGGCTTCTTCCTTTGAATAATCCTTTTCCGGTGAATTTAACAACAATCCAGCCGCATCCTCCGGTACTTTGTCTGCTGTCAATAAACTTAGAGACTTCAATTCCACATTTGCCTTTTCTATCCGTTCTATCAATGCAGAAGGCAGACTGACTTCGCCATGCCCTTCCAGATAATAAAGAACCGGCATTTCGCCAGATGTAACATAAGAAATGGCACTGGTAATCTGCCCTTCACCATCAAATCCGGTTGTTTTTTCCTGATAGGTAGAATAATCTATTTCCGTTTCATAAATACTGCTGCCGGAAATAACTTTATTTCTATTCTTCCCTACTATAATCAAACTATTTTCTGCTACGTTTTCCTCTGTATAAGTGCTGGTAAATCCCGGAGATACTACAGGATCTCTTTTTTCTACCTTAATATGAGCAGAACCTTCTTCATATTGCCGAAGCAGCTTTTCCACATTTGAATCTTCATTTCCTGACTGTACAATGTGGTAAATCGTAATATCCTCTTCCAGATTCTTTAAAATATTTTTTGTTTCGTCTCCAATCGTGTAAAGCTTTCCTGTACTGATATCAACCTGTGTGTACTTGCTGGGAATCTGACCGGTAATCAGGTTTATCACAACTACTACCGCAATCACAATAACGGAAAGCAGAACACTGTAGCCTCCATTTTTTAAAGCTTTTCTGTTTCTATTTTGAAAAAAATGAAATTTTCTTTCATTTTTTGTTTTCTGCTTATTTTGTCCTGACATTTATTTTACCTCCTAGCTCCAGCGTCTCTTTTTCAACGACTGCACCGTTAAAAATACAAATATAAACATAACCGATACAAAGTATAAAATGGCCGTCAAATCAAACGTTCCATTAATAAAGGACCGAAAATGGCTGTCTATATTAAATACTTCTAAAATCTTTGTAAGCATCCCTTCAAACATAGAGGATTTCGCAGCATACAGAATAATCAGCACCGCCTCTAACACAATGCCTGAAAAAACTGCTGTTGTGGCATTTTTAAGCATAAACCATAAAAATATTGAAAAAAGAAGGATCATCACTGCAAATGTTATGAAAGCAGTTACCTTTGAAGAAGATACCAGACTCTCGATCCCGCTCATAATATAGCAGATAAACATGACTACAAAGGTAAGTACTGCTGCCACAATCTGATTCTCTGTCAGTGAGGATATAAACAATCCGATTGCTATATTTGCAGCACCTAACAGGAAAAATCCCAGTATCGCCGTATAGTTCTGTGCATACGAGATCTTTCCGAACTGGCGCATAATAAGCGGGTATAAACAAATAACAAGCATAGGTATTAGATAAACCGTAAGCAGTGCAAAAAACTTGCCGCATACAATTTTCTCAATGGATACTGGTGCCGTAAACAGCATCTGGTCTGTCCTTTGCCGTCGTTCCTCTGACAATACACGCATAGTAAGAACCGGTATTATAATCAAAAATACAAAAGTTATACTATTAAATGTTATATTCATCGAAGGATATGCATAAGAAAGATTATATGCATTAAAATAAATTCCTACAATCAGAAAAATAAAAAACATAAATACATATCCGATCATGGATTTGAAATAACTGGCTAATTCCCGTTTATAAACTGCTTTCATCTAAAACTTCCTCCTTCTCCTCTTTATTTCCAAAGGTTTCTTCCTGAACATCTGCCTCCTGTGTCAATTCAAGGAAAATATCCTCCAATGAAAGTTTAGACTGTTTCATCTCTAAAATCGGACATTTTGCTTCGGCCAGAAGATAGAATAATTCCTCCCGGATATCATCAGCACCTTCTGTTTTTATTGTACCTCTCCAAATTTCCTTTTCTGCTGCCTGTTCTGTAACCACTTTTTTGGTATCTTCTGTTGTTTTCTCCAGATCTTCGTTTCCTTCCGGCTCTTGTGTATTTATTTCTTCTGTTTCTTTTTGCTGTGCATTACTATCTATTGCTGCCCGATCACCAAAATATTTCCTCAATAAAGCCTCTACTGTTTCATTCTGATCCCGAACACAAATCTCCAAAGTGGTTGTCCCCTCCATACTGCGGCTCAAATTCTCCGGTGTATCACAGGCAACCAGCTTTCCATGAGAAATAATCATAATGGTATCACAAAGTGCACTCACCTCAGAAAGAATATGGGAACTTAAAATAACGGTATGTTCCCTGCTAAGTTCCTTAATCAGACTTCTTATCTCAATAATTTGCTTCGGGTCAAGACCAACCGTGGGCTCATCTAAAATTAAAATCTCCGGATTGCCAATCAAAGCCTGTGCAAGACCTACACGTTGCTTATACCCCTTTGACAAATTCTTGATCAAACGGTTCTTAACCGGCTCCAGATATGTCATTGTTATAATATCATCCAACATTTTCTCCTGTTAGCTTTTTTGCACGCCTTTGAGCTCTGCCGCAAAGTACAGGTACTCCAATACTGTCATATCCACATAAAGCGGTGGCTGTTCCGGAAGGTAACCAATGCATCTTTTTGCTTCCTCCGGTTCCTCCAAAATATCATGGCCATTAATCACTACCGTCCCCTCATTAGAAGCCAGATATCCGGTAATAATATTCATTGTTGTAGATTTTCCGGCACCATTAGGTCCTAGAAATCCATATATTTGTCCCTTTTCTACCTGAAATGACAGGTGATCTACTGCTAAATGATTGCCATATTGCTTTACAATCTCTTTTACTTCAATCACGATTCTTTCCTTCCTTTCCAATATATACTAATTTTCTTCTAAAATATATGTGAAATTTGTGGATAAGATTAGATAAAAGTGTGAAATTCAGATGAACTTTTCACGTATTTCATTCCTTTTTATAGTAAAAAAAGCAAGTCCTTCATTTCTGTAAACCTGCCTTTGTAAAAATAATAATGCCATTCCAAATATTTGAAAGTAACCCATCAAGTATTTGGAATGGCCTTCTTTTATATGTTTTCTTTTACGCAGCTTTCAATAATGGCTACTGCCTTTTCAATTCCCAGCCTGCTGCTGTTTAAACAAAGATCATATCCTCTGGAATCCCCCCATTTGAAATCCGAATGCCGGTTATGGTACGCTCTTCTTTTTACATCATGCCGCACCATTTTAAAAGATGCCTCTAAATCGGATAATTGATATTCTTCTTTAATATGAGCAATCTTCTCATCCTTATCCCCTAGAACAAATACCGATATCAAGCCTTCTCTGCCCTTTAATGCTGTTTCCGCACAACGTCCGACTACCACAAAGGATTCTCCGCTGTCTGCCTTCTTTTGAAGATATTCAAACTGCATATTTGCAAGAATCTCCTCCATAGAATTGGAATGTTCTCCTATACTTCTGGTAAACAGCGGATTCCTTGGTTGTTCGTCAAACCTTTCAAGATGTTCTACCTTCATGTCCTTCTCTTTTGCAATTGCTTCGAGAATATTCCTGTCATACAACGGAAGGTCCAAATCCTCCGCAACTCTCTTTGCAATTGCATGTCCCCTGCTGCCAAATTCCCGACTGATTGAAATAATAATTTGTTTTGCCATAACGTTATCCTCCTTCCACCATTGTTGTTTCACCGTACCTTTATCATTGATAAAAACTGCAATTGAATGTAATCGTTATTCCATATTCTTTCGTTCTGTCCCTCTGATCTCTTATCAATATTTATGTACGAAACACTTTCTTATACTGTATCTTTATTATACTGTTTTTTATGCTAAAAAACCACTGAAAAAAGAGTTTTCGTAAAAACTCTTTTTTATTATACTTTTACAATTTAACAATATCTGACAAAAATAAAAAGCATGGATATCGTCACCACTATAATAGTCGCAGGTGCCGCAGTCTTACAATATTCCCCCCAGCCAATCGGATATCCATTCTTTGCGGCAACAGAGGTTCCGACTACATTGGCAGAAGCCCCGATTGGCGTTGCACTTCCACCAATATCCGTTCCCATGGAAAGTGTCCATGCAAGTACCGATAAATCCACCCCGGTTGTCGCTGCTAAACTCTTAATAATCGGTATCATCGTTGCAGCAAATGGAATATTATCCACAAAAGCACTTGCAAAAGCTGAAATCCAGATGATAATTGCAATCATCGTCATCGGATTACCTCCGCTGACTTTTTCAATCAAACCGGCAATTAATTCCAAAATTCCGGTCTGTTCCAGACCTCCCACTACCATAAATAAACCGATAAAAAACAACAGTGTCTTATAATCTATCTTTTTTAACAGGCTAAATGCATCTTTTCCTGCAGCAGCCAATGTAATCACTGCAATCACCATACCAATAAATGCTACGGTCAAATGTGTCTGTGCATGCGTAATCAGCATGACTACAGCACAGGCAAAAATGATACAGCTTATTACAAAATCTTTTTTATTCGAGATGGCCTCCTTGGGGTCAGGAATAGTAGATGGATCTAATTTATTTTCCTCTTTCTGTACCAATTCTTTCCGATAAGCAAAGAAAAAATATAAAATCACAACAATCAGGGAAATGCCTGCAATCAATCCCGTATTTGTTAAAAAATCGCTGAATGCGTATCCAAGGGAAGTTCCAATAATAATGTTTGGCGGGTCGCCACACATGGTAGCAGAGCCACCGAGATTCGCACAAAAAATCTCCGATAAAATCATCGGAACCGGATTAATTTTTAACAGCTTTGCCAATTCTACGGTAACAGCCGCTAAAAACAGGATAACCGTGATACTGTCAATAAACATGGATAATATCGCAGCCATTATCATAAATACGATAAAAAGCGGTATAGGTTTATAATTTACAACCTTTGCCAGTCTCATGCACAGCCACTGAAAAAATCCTGCCTTTGCCATACCTTCTACCATAATCATCATACCGGCAATAAATATGATGGTCGCCCAGTTAATACCTGCCGACGATTCTGCTGTTTCCCCGGCCGCATACCAGAAATCCAACGTAAAAATATTGGTTACATTCAATGTTTCTACAATGGCACTTACACTATGCATTCCAATTCCGAATACCAGTACAAGCGTCAGCAATCCACAGACTAATGTAACGATCTGTCGTTCAATCTTATCCATTATAATCAGTCCGAACATTGCTAAAAAGATCAATACTGCTAAAATTTGTGCAAACATTTCTCTGTCCTCCTACGCTTCTATCACTTATTTATTCCCGCAAACAATGAGCCAGACCACTGTCATTTGACTAAAAGCGGTTATATCCGCTACTTATAATAGCACTTGATATCAAAGAAATATACTGTCACTCTTCATAAGATTTTGACTTTTTTTTAGTTATTTTTATTCAAAAAAGCAAAAGTTAAAATATGTTCTGTCTAAATACCCTGCTTGTTAATTTCCGTGTCTTTGTATCCCTAAGCATACCACCTTTACAGGCTCGTTATCCGCGGGAATACAGGAATTCTTTCAGCACAGATATAAAAACATTCATGTCAAGCGGTTTTGCAATATGTGCATTCATTCCGTTTTTTAATGCCGCTTCCTTATCTTCTTCCAATGCATTCGCAGTCATAGCAATAATCGGTAAATTCTTAACATCTTTTCTTGGCATATTCCGAATTGTCCTGGTCGCCTCATAACCGTTCATGATCGGCATTTGTACATCCATTAAAATAGCATCATAATAATTTTCTTCTGCCCGTTCCATCATTGCCACCGCATCGGTTCCATCCGGTGCAGTCTCAACAAGAAAGCCTGATTCTGTTAATATAACTTCTGCAATCTCCCGGTTTAACTCAATATCTTCTACCAACAGAATACGCTTTCCGCCAAAATCAGCTAAAGTCCATTCCGGAATCTCCTCTTTCTTATCAATCAGGTTATTGGCAGCAAGCAGTACCGATTTCAAATCCGACATAAAGAGAGGTTTTGCACAAAAAGCAGTAACTCCCGCCGCTTGTGCCTCTTCCTCAATATCGGACCAGTCGTACGCAGTCAGGATAATAATCGGTGCTTCATTCCCGACCACGTCCCGGATTTTTTTTGCCGTTTCCACCCCGCTGAGCCCCGGCATCTGCCAGTCAATAATATAGGTATGATAAGAATCTCCTTCCTCATGAGCACTTTTTGCACGGTATACGGCTTCCCTTCCGGAAGTCGTCCATTCGGAACGCAGACCAATTTGTTTCAGCATCTTACTTACACTGTCACAGGTATTCAAATCATCGTCCACAACCAATGCACGCAGTCCTTCCAGTTCTCTGATCTGTTCCGCATTTTTCTCAATATCCTGCAATTTTAACCCAAGCTCTACTGTAAATGTACTTCCCTGTCCAACCTTGCTTTCAACACGAATCGTACCGTTCATCATCTCTACAATATTTCTAGTAATTGCCATACCAAGCCCTGTTCCCTGAATGCCGTTCTGAGTCACGGTTGTCTCTCTCTCGAAGGGTTCAAAAATATGTTCCACAAAATCCGATGACATACCAATCCCGTTATCCTTAATGATAAAAATATAATCACCATATCCATGACGGAATGTTGTTTTCTGCATAATCCGGAAGGTAATAGTTCCTCCGGCAGGCGTATACTTTACTGCATTGCTTAACAGGTTGATAAACACCTGATTCAGCTTTAAGGCATCGGCTATCACATCTTCATTGGCAACCTCAAAGGTATCAATAAACAATTCCAACTGCTTTGCCTTTACCTGTGGCTGAATAATATTAACCAGATTATGCATTAATTCCGAAATATTGCACTCCTGTTCTTTAATCTGCACCTTTCCGCTTTCAATTCTGCTCATATCAAGAATATCATTGATCAGACTTAATAAATGATTGCTGGAAGAAAGGACTTTCTGCAGGCAATCCTGAACCTGAGACTTATTGTCAATATGGCTGGCTGCAATCGTTGCAAATCCAATAATTGCATTCATCGGGGTACGGATATCGTGAGACATATTGGATAAGAATGTGGTTTTTGCCTTATTGGCATGCTGTGCCTGCAACAATGCATCCTGCAGTGCCTGCGTCTGTTCCCTCTGCTTCCTAACCTGCTCCGTAATCTCTTTTGATACAACCATAACCATAATGTCATCCGTATCATCATCCTTTGTCATAACAAAGGACTGTCTTACACACATTTGTTCTTTGTCAGAAACCTGCTCCCAATAGTCAACAGCAACTTCCCTGTCACCCTGTTCAAAACGTTCTTTTAGGTATTCTGTATTAACCATGGCACAGTAATCATCCATGGATTCGGGCAAAACATACTGTTTCCACTTATCAAAACATTCAGAAGCCTTACACGGAGCTTCCAGTCCTGATTTTGCAAGTAAGGATATCCGCTGTCCTTCTATTACACATATAATGTCCTGTTCAATCATGTCTTTCGTCAAATTAAACTCAAACGTACAAAAAGCATTGGAAGTAATTGCAATCTGATACTGTCTTTCCTTACGGTTTGCAAGAGACATTTCTGCCTGAATACGCAGTTCTTTTTCTTTTATTTCAGTAATATTCTGGCGAATAAACAAAATCTTTTGTGCTTTTCCTCCCTTTCGTTCCAGACAGATCAAATTCACATGTTCCCACTCCGCATGACCATTTCGCATTACATGATATTCATAACGTAGATCATTATGTTTCGCCATTGCCTCGATAACGGAATCTTTATCCATAAATTTTGCAAAATCCTGACGTTCCCTCTCTGTTTCCGTATTCGCACATAAATGCTGCAATAAATCTTCATACCGTCCGCTGACTCCCAGTGCACTATCCTCCGGTTTTGTTCCGGCAAGATATTGATAGGTATCTTCCTCAAAATCAATCATGGAAAAACGGGAAAACAAGGTATTCACACCACTGATAATATACCCCATTTCACGGTTTTCCTGCTCTAACAGTTTCTTATTCCTGCCTGCCCGAACCAGAAGTGTAATAATATAAATGACAAACAGTATGATCAGCATGGTTTCCAGCTGAATTCCTATAAGGTTTTCATCCCTTATCATACTCTGTGTCACATTCTTTGGGAATGTTTGGACAAGGACATATTCATTCTCCGGAAGATACGTCACACAGATATTATCTGTTTTACTCTCGGAATCACAAACAAAAGCACCCTCACCACCATGTTCAAAAATACCTCTCGCGTCCACTGCTGTTTGTTTATCAATGACACTGGATTCCTCCAGCATGCCAATCAGGTTTTCTGTATATCCTGTATCATCAGAACTGGCAATCACCCTGCCATCCGGCGTACAAAGATACACCCCTGCCTGTTCCCCAAAATAAGTGGTCGCAAGCATATTCTTCAGATATTCCTCTGCCAGAAACGCCCCTCTGAGAACTCCTATTATTTCACCTTTATAGCGAACCGGTGCATAAAAATTGGCCATTGTCTCATCAAAAAAATAAGAATCAAATATAATGGAAATACCGTTTTCCCCGTGTATGCCATTCTGATAAAAATCCCGATTTGTCACATCAGCAGTCCGCTCGTCCGAAGCATAATCATTCCCTTCAAGGTCCGTAAACATTAAAGCGTCAAACTGAGAGTTTTCCTCCATTTTTTTAAGCATCTCGGCAGTGACTTCCGGTTCAGTCAGACCCTCTCCTACAAAATACGCATACGTATTAATCCGGCTTAACGCATTACTCAGCTCTTCATCTATCT
>CAJUBR010000073.1 GCA_910584695.1 uncultured Lachnospiraceae bacterium | reverse complement strand
CAGGCAGTAGATAAGATACGTCAAGTGACAGGGAGTGTAATACAAAATGTTGCAATTATATATGAAAGTTCTGAAAAACTATTGGAATTTATGAACGGAAAGGTAATGGAAGATTATAGGGGAATGACAGAACTTGCAGAAGCGTACCAAAAGGATGCCGGATTTTATCATGATATATCCGGCGGCTTGGGAGCATCCTCTGAAGAAATGAGTGCCAGTATGGCGGAAATCAATGAATCCATTGCAGCGATTACGGAGCTTGTTGGAGTGATTGCACAATCCATGCAGAGCATGGAGCAGTCTGCAGAGGATTCCAATGAAAATTCCGGGGCAGTCATGAAACAGATGGAGGAATTGTTCCGGTTGAGTGAATTATTAAACGAGACAGTGGCCTCTTTTAGAGTATAGGGTTCGAAGAAAAGATACGGAAGAAAATAGGAGGCATGAAAAGATATGTTGGGCGGTTCTGTATATATAGCGTTGATTCGGTTTGTGATAAGTCTTGCGGGAACGGTTATATTGTTTTCCCTGATGAGTGAGCCTCGGTTTGACAGAAAAAAAACCGCAGTCTGTTATGGTTGTTTTAGTGTAGTCTTGATTTTATCAGCATGTATCTGGTATGTTGCTGATTGGGAGAGCTGCGTTAAAATGGTAGCTTTTGTGATGTATATGTGCTTTGCCGTTTTTGCTGTTTGTATGAGCAGTGACCATATCTATCTGTCGGTTTATAAGCTGGCACTTACATTTTATCTGCTGGCAGTATTTCTCATCGGGGGAATCGAAGTTGCTGTTATTTTCTTTGACAGGAACGTATGGGCAGATATCATTACACGTATTATATTAATTGTAGGTATGTCTCTTTTTATTGATAAAAGGATAAAAAGCTCTATCCGAAAATTCGGTGATTATGTGGAAAATGATCTGGACCGATTTAGTGCCGCTGTTATGATTATCAGTATCCTGTTTGGAATCGGATTTATTTTAAATCCCAACACGAAGGAACAAAATGCCTACCGGCTATTTCAGATTGTCATGAACTTTTTTCTAACAGGAGCTTTGCAGCTCTTAGTTTTCCGGCTCTATCTGCATATTGGGAAGGAAAAGGAGTATCAGAAAGAGAATCAGTTAATGCAGATGAATCACAGACTGCTTGAGAGGAATATGGAACTGTTAGAGGAGTCTGTGGAATCTGGTAGAAGAATCCGGCATGATGTACGGCATCACAATACCGTAATAGCAGAATATGCCCGCCAGGGACAGAATAAAGAATTGCTGCAGTATCTGGAGGAGTATAATAAAGGGACAGAGGAGAAGATGCCGGATGCGATCTGTGCCAATACTGCAGTCAATAATATACTTCTTGCTTATACGAAAAAAGCTGAGAAAGAACAGATACAGGTTACAATGGATGTGGAACTTAGCAGGAATCTGACGATACCGAATATTGATTTGGTAACGATATTGGCCAATGCTTATGAAAATGCCATTTATGGCTGCATAGAAGTGAAAAAACGGTCCAGAGAGAGGGAATGCTTTATTCATCTCATGATTAAAAGGAAGAAGAATAAATTGGTTATCTGCTGTAAAAATACCTGTACAATAGAAACCGAGCTTAAAAACGGACAGCCCAAGCCGGAATTTACAGGTGGTATTGGTGTGTCAAGCATTATTAAAACAGCAGATAATTTTAGCGGGGAATATGATTTTAAGAATGATAACGGGGTATTTGTCTTCCGGCTGATTATGAATATCCCTCCGACAGATGAGAATATTAAATATAGAAAGTGAAAGGGGTACAGCTTATGTATCTGATCGCTCTTTGTGATGATGAGACAACAGAATTAAATAAGACGGAGCAAATGTTAAACCGCTACGAGAAAAAATATCCCGAAATGGATTTTATGATAGAACTCTTTAAAAATGCAGATGAATTACTCTATATGGTCAGCAAAAAGGCTTATATGCCGGATTTAATTCTAATGGATATATATATGCCGGAAAAAATGGGAATCGATGCAGCAAAAGAACTGCGTAATATGGGAAACCAAAGCAGGATTATTTTTCTTACTACATCAAAGGAACATGCACTTGAGGCATTTGGTGTGGATGCAGTACAATATCTGGTAAAACCGGTATCAGAAGAGGTACTGTTTCCGATATTGGACAGATTTTTGAAGGAGGTAGAGGAAGAAAGAAGGAGATATCTTTTGTTACAGATTGAAGGCAGGATTCAGCGTGTAGCGTTAAATGATATCGTATACTGTGAGGCACAGAAAAAAATGCAATGTATGTATCTTGCAGACGGAACAAAGTGTTTACTGCGCAGAACGATGACAGAGATTTACGAGATGCTCTCCTGTTATCCGGAATTTGTAAGAGTTGGAGTTGCTTATATTGTGAATCTGGGGCAGATTGACAGTTTGAGTGCACAGGATATTTGTTTAAATACAGGAAAAAAAATTTATCTGCCGAGAGGGGCTTACAAAATTTTAAAAGAAAAATATTTCAGATATTATTGTGAGGAAGAAGGATGAATAATTATATATTAATTCCCGCAGGCAACGAACCAAGAGGCTGCTTGCAGTGGAGTTACTGACTAAAAAGGCAGGCTTGTTTACGTAGTAAATTAGGAGGCAGACTATGGCAGATATTAAAATATGGGAATTTTATGAGGAATTGAATGAAATCGTATATGTTGCGGATATGGACAGCAATGAGTTAGTATATATGAATCGCAGGGCACGAGAGATATATGGGGTAAGTTCCATAGAGGAAATCAAAGGGAGGAAGTGCTATGAATTGCTTTTTGGAAGTCAAAAACCCTGTGCGTTTTGCTGCAATACGAAACTAAAACCCGGTTATTTTCTGGAAGAAATGCGATATGATCCAGTATTAAAAAAAAGATTTATCGTGAAGCAGACTATGTTAGAAGAAGACGAAAGGAGATACAAATTTGAACTTGCAGTAGATCTAAGTGCATGGAATCAGTGGGGGAAAGAGTATGAAGCAAATGCAATTATGGTCAATGAAGGTTTGCGTGTTGCCATGTCAGCACATTCACCGGAGGAATCAATTGCTATTTTGCTTGAATATCTGGGACAGGTACTAAAAAGCGAGCGGGTTTACATCTTTGAAGAATCGGAGAAGGGAACCTTTGATAATACTTATGAATGGTGTGCCAGCGGTGTTGTTCCCCAGAGGGAGAATTTACAGGATGTGCCTTTTGAGGCAGTAAGTATGTGGTATCAGCGTTTTTATAACGGTGAAAATGTGATTATAAAGAATCTGGAAAATATTCGTGAAACCGATCCGGCAGCATATGAATACCTGAAGCCGCAGAATATCCATTCATTAGTGGTAAGTCCGCTGGTGAGTGAGGAGAAAATTATCGGTTTCTATGGAGTGGATAATCCTCCGGAACAATTTCTTGGTCATATTACGACGCTTCTTCAGATACTGGGTCACTTTTTGATTTCTCTTTTTCACAGGAGGAATCATATCAGAAGGCTTGAGGCGTTATGTTTTCAGGATCAGTTGACGGGAATTGGGAACAGACATGCCATGAATGAATACATTGCTTCGATGCCGTCCGAAAAAAGCATTGGAATATTGTTTTATGATGTTATGGGATTAAAGAGGACAAATGATACAATGGGACATCAGGCAGGAGATAATCTGCTGATACGTGCCAGTAAATGCCTGAAGGAGGAATTTAAGGATTATGCTCTGTTTCGTGTAGGAGGGGATGAGTTTCTTGTTCTATGTACGGACATAGAAGAAAAAGAATTGCTTCAAAAAACAGAACATGTAAAAACGGAAATGCGAAAATGCAATGTAAATATGGCACTGGGTCTTGTATGGCGTCCTGATAGCAGAGAAGATATGGATAAGCTTATTACACAGGCAGATGATCTGATGTATGAAAATAAAAGAGCCTGGTATGCAGGAGTAACGAAGGGAAAGCAGTAAAACGGGAATTACATTACAATGTAAGGTGTATGGACAGTGAAAGCCATACACTTTTTGTGTATTACACTATATTTTGCATTTGAAAAATAGGCAAGATATTCGTAAAAACTATGCTAATCTATTCGATATAGGTATTTGCTATTATAAAAAATATGAAGTAAAATGCAGTCAAAGGGAAGTTAGGTGATTATATACTGTGTTTGAGGAAGGATGTAAGGAATGAAGGAGGATGATGGTCATGAGACAGATGATAAAGAACAAGCAGTATGATGAAGAAAGGGCATTATATAATTTGAAAAGTGCAGATGTCATACACTGTATTTTTGCGGGAGAGGCTGATGGGGAATCCGTGCTGAAGGAAGCCCGGGACGTTAATTTAAAGGACTGCAATTTTTCCCTTCGTTATCCCTTATGGCATGTAAAAAAATTTTCTATGGAGAAGGTGACTATGGATGAATTAACCCGTGCAGCAATTTGGTATTCTAGCGATGCGGTGATTACGGATTCTGTTTTAGGAGGCATCAAAGCGGTCAGAGAATGCAGTAATATTACTTTGAAAAACTGTAAGATAGATTCCACAGAGTTTGGCTGGAAATCAAAGGGGATTACCTTAAGAGATTCAAAGATCATATCGGAATATCTGTTTATGGATAGTAAAGATGTGGCACTTCAAAACGTGAAAATGAAAGGGAAATACTCCTTTCAGTATATGGAGGCTGTGGAAATTACAGACAGCGAACTGGATACGAAGGATGCGTTTTGGCACAGTAAAAATGTAACAGTGCGTAACAGTGTCGTGAAAGGAGAATATCTTGGATGGTTTTCAGAAGGATTGACATTGATTAACTGTAAGATCATAGGAACACAGCCGCTTTGCTATTGTAGGAACCTGAAATTAATTAATTGTACAATGGAGGATACGGACCTGGCATTTGAGTATTCCGAGGTGGAAGCAGATATACGCAGTAATGTGCTGTCCATCAAAAATCCAAAGTCCGGTACAATTATTGTGGATAGTCTGGGAGAGGCTATTTGGGATGATCCTGTGATGGAATGTAATGGGGAAATCATATTGCGGGAAGATGTAGTGAATATGAAAACGATGGGATGTGCCGTATAATGTTTCAAATAGACATAATTGCAGATGGCAAGGCTGCACAAGAACGCTTTCTGGCAATTATGTTTGATGGGATATCGGAAGAGGAAATTATAATAATGAAAAATGTAATAATCAGATACTGGAAAATATCAATTGGCATTTAAAGGAGGAAATAAAATAATGTATCAATTTCTAATATGTTTTATTGCGGGAATCGGTGCTGGTCTTGGAACCGGATTTGCCGGGATGAGTGCTGCCGCCGTGATTAGTCCAATGTTGATTACTTTTTTGGGTCTTCCTGCTTATGAAGCAGTAGGTATTGCATTGGCCAGTGATGTTCTTGCAAGTGCAGTCAGTGCATATACTTATGGAAAAAATAAAAATCTGGACATCCGTAACGGTCTGGTGATGATGGTTACGGTTTTGTTGTTTACTTTGGTGGGAAGTTTTACGGCAAGCAGGGTTCCAAACACGACAATGGGCAGCTTTTCTGTATTTATGACGCTGCTGTTGGGAATTAAATTTATTGTAAAGCCGGTTATGACGACAAAGGAATCCATGAATTCAGTCAGTGGTAAGAAAAGAATTGTGCAGTCTATTGTCAGCGGTGTGATAGTTGGTTTTATCTGTGGGTTTATCGGTGCAGGCGGTGGAATGATGATGCTGTTGATTTTAACGAGTGTTCTGGGCTATGAATTAAAAACAGCAGTGGGAACCAGTGTGTTTATCATGGCCTTTACCGCCTTGACCGGGGCTGTCAGCCATTTTGTGATTGGAGGAATGCCGGATTTATGGTGTCTGGCATGTTGTGTGGCATCCACATTGTTATGGGCGAGGATTGCAGCAAAATTTGCAAACAAGACCAGTGCAGTTACCTTAAATCGTGCAACGGGAATTGTTCTTGCCGTGCTTGGAGCAGCAATTCTGGCAGTAAAATATCTGCCGCTGCCATAAATATGTATGATAACGGGCGTCCGGTAACAAAAGACGGTACTGTTATAATGCATGAGAAAGTGGAAAAAACATTGTTTTTCTTTTGAAGCTATGTTAAAATCAAATTCATAAAAAGAATAAAACCGTGTTTTTCTGCCGCCGGGTAGAGAGGTTTTGCACCAGATTTCATATCATTAGGCCATAGAAGATATGAAGTCATGGTGTTTTTTTTCTTGTTTGTGTGATGCAAAATGTGTAAGCATAACGATTAAGAGCGTACGGAGGTTATCAGAAAAATGAGTTGTTTTAAGGAATACTTAAAGTATGTAACATTAAATATCTTGGGAATGTTGGGATTATCCTGTTATATTCTGGCGGATACATATTTTGTCTCAAAGGGAATGGGAAGTAACGGTCTGGCGGCTCTGAATCTGGCGATTCCCGTGTACAGTTTTATTCACGGTACCGGTTTAATGCTTGGAATGGGAGGTGCAGCCAGATATTCCATGATGAAAGGTCAGGGAAGAGAAGAGGAAAAAAACCATGTATTCACACATATTATGTGTCTGGTCTGTGGCTTTGGTATCCTGTTTTTTCTAACCGGTCTATTGGGAGCGGGAACGATTACCCGCCTGCTTGGAGCTGATAAAGCAGTTTATTCCATGTGTAATACGTATTTAAAGATATTGCTTTTATTTGCACCTGCATTTATGCTAAACGATGTCCTGATTTGTTTTGTACGTAATGACGGGGCACCTGGGCATTCTATGATGGCAATGCTTGGAGGAAGCTTTTCCAATATCATTCTGGATTATGTCTTTATTTTTTATCTCAATATGGGGATTTTGGGGGCAGTTCTGGCTACAGGTCTGGCACCACTGATTAGTTTGGTGATTTTGTCATCGTTTTTTATGAGAGGAAAGAATCAATTTCATTTTACTCGATGTAAAATAAATCCCGGGATTTTGGGATATATATTTGCAGGAGGAATTCCTTCACTGGTGGCAGAAGTATCCTCCGGAGTAGTCATGATGATATTTAATAGGATTGTACTTGGCATTTTGGGGAACATAGGTGTTGCGGCATATGGAATCATTGCAAATCTTTCGCTTGTGGTAATTGCAGTGTACACAGGAGTTGCACAGGGGATACAGCCGATTATCAGCCGGTATTACGGAATGCAGCAGATAGAAAAGATACAGAAGGTTTTCCGCTATGCGGCAGGTACGGTAATTCTGTTATCTATGCTCCTTTATTTCTTTCTGTTTTTTGGAGCAGACCCTATTGCTGCAATCTTCAACAGCGAAGGAAAGCAGGAATTACAGACCGTTGCTGTGGCGGGCATAAAATTATATTTTACTGCCTGTGTTTTTGCCGGATTGAATATTGTAATGTCGATTTATTTTACATCAACAGATCGTGCAAAACCGGCTAATATCATCTCTTTGCTGCGTGGTTTTTTCCTAATTATACCAACGGCATTCATATTGTCGGCAGTATGGAAGATGACAGGTTTATGGATGGCTTTTCCCCTGACTGAAATGGTGGTTTTTGTAATTGGAGTTATTTGGATAGCATCTAAAGAAAGGTGCAGCATATGATAGAAATAAGGCTGGTGTAAGGCAGGATTGTTATAAATGAATTATTTTTTCATAAAAACTAATTGAGAAAATGAAATGTATATGAGATAATATCTCTTAGTATATAATAAGATATGTCATAAAATAAATTATTAAAGGAGATAGGGAATGAAAGTATTATTAGTAAATGGTAGTCCGAACGAAAAAGGCTGTACTTATACAGCATTATCAGAGATTGCAAAGACATTAGAGGAACAGGGGATTGAGACAGAGATTTTTCATATTGGCAATCAGCCGGTAAGGGGCTGCATTGGCTGTGGTGGCTGTAAGAAAAATGGTCAATGTGTTTTTGATGATGATATTGTAAACCGCTTAGCAGACAGAGTGAAGGAGGCAGATGGCTATGTTTTTGGCTCGCCGGTATACTATGCATCTCCAAATGGTGCTATGTTAGCGGTGATGGATCGGTTATTTTATAGTGCAGGGAAATATATGGCGTATAAGCCGGCAGCCTGCATTGCGTCCGCTAGACGTGCGGGAACAACGGCGACCTATGATGTTTTAAATAAGTATATCGGAATTAATCATATGCTTATGGTGCCTGCGAATTACTGGAATATGGTACATGGTTCCAAGCCTGAGGATGTAAGACAGGATTTGGAGGGATTGCAGACGATGCGTACAATCGGTAACAATATGGCATGGTTATTAAAGCTTCTTGAAAGCGGCAGGGCAAATGGGATAGAACATCCGGAGACGGAAGAAAAAATAAGGACGAATTTTATAAGATAATAATGTAGTTAACAAACGAAAGATAAGGATGATCTTATGAAAAATATTGTAAAATCGGTGTTACGGTTAGCAGTAGCCGGTATCATTTTTGGAATGGCAAATATTTATTCGATTACCGGTATGTTCGGAAGGGTATGGCTGATACCGGTGTTATTGTTTGGCTTTCTGATTATTAACGTGCTTCCGTTGCGGCATCCGTTATATATTCTATTATGGGTTTTATCGGTTGTTTTCCCGCAGGCTCTGTCATATAAAATCCTGCACTCTGGCTTGTCAACACATTGATTGCTTTTCTTGTGGAAGCAATTGTGTTTTGGAATGGTATAATCCGTGTGTATATGACTTCCGGGCAGTTAGGAATACGGATGCGGGTCATTGGAATTATATGTGGCTGGATTCCCGTTGTACATTTGATTGTTCTCGGAATGATAATTCATATTATATTTTCATTTAATCTCCCGGTTTGTTATTTTGGCTTATGCTGATAATAAAATATGGCAAGCTGGGTTCGGTCCCGAAGCTGAAGTTTTTCCAGAATCGTACTGAGATAATTCCGTATCGTACCTTCACTTAGATACAGATGGGAGGCAATTTCCTTATTACTCAGTCCCTCTGCAATCAGGGTAATGATTTCATACTCCTTCTCAGAAATGTCATATGCTTTGTAGTCCAATGAGTCAGTAGATTTTATAAGTTCCGGAATTTTAGAAATAATCTCATCACCGTATACATTCTGACCGGAATAAACAGCCTTTAATGCCGGTATAATGTGTTCAAAATTTTGTTTGATAATATAGCCTTTTGCCCCCAGTTCCAATGCACGGACAATATATTCATCATCTACAAATGTGGTTAAAAATAATACTTTTGCTTCGGGGAATTCCTGTAACAGTTTTTCTAATGCTTCCGTTCCGTTCATTCCCTGCATCCGTATGTCCATTAAAAGAACGTCTGGTCTGTGTTCTCTATAAAGGGGAAGTGCATCTGAACCGTCATTTCCGACAGCCGCAACTTTAATCATTTGGTCTGATTCTAATATCATTTTCAGTGACATGCACACTAACTGGTCATCATCAATCAATACAACCCGCATAATTTCTCCTTTTCTTTCTTTTGCTGTAAGTCTGTCACAAAGATAAGTGAAAGTTAAGCAATGCAATTGCATTGTTCTTTGTTTTATTAGGAAACTTCTCGTGAAAAAACTGTGGCAAACTGAAACATACTATATTAGTATGGCAACTATTTTAGTATAACATTGTATCCCGCTCGATGCAAATAAACGTTCTTATTTCGGAATGGAAATAAAAATACGGAATCCGTGTTCCGTGCTGATATGAAAAATGCCATGCATTGCATTTACACGCTCTTTCATATTATTAAGCCCCATACCGGAGGATTCTTCGGGAAGAACCGGAATACCGGTTCCGTTATCTTCGATTAGAAACTGATAAAAACCCGGATGTTCTTTTGCGATAATACAAACCTTTGTAGCATTGCTATGTTTCATAATGTTATTGAAAGCTTCTTTTGTGATAGAGAGAAAACAGTATTTTATTTCTTTCGGCAGGGAAGAGGACATTTCATATTCCAGCCGTACCGGACAAAATGTGAACGGATCAATAAGAGCGGTTAAGGCTTCTTTTAAGTCAATGGCCTCATCATGAAGATCATGAACACTATTGCGGATACTGTCTATTGCTTCATTTAATGAAATATTTAGGGATTCTAAATGCGGTTTTACGGTTTCGTCTTTGCAGACGGTCAAAAGAGCACCGACCTGTAAGATGGAGCGGGACAACATATGTCCTACACTGTCATGGATTTCTCTGGCAATCCGGTTTCGTTCCTTTAGCGTGGCGATGTAAATCTGGTCGTTCTGACTGTCCAATAACTGGGCATTACTTTTTCGAAGAATGATTTCCTTTTCAACATTATTATCCCGGAGTGTTTTCACCATTTGTTCCAGTTCATTCCTTTTACGGTTTTGCCATGCAAAGTAAAAACAAAGTCCTGAAAGAGGGAAAATCAGGAAATTGACAGAGTCGGTATCCTTGCACAGGTATAGAAAAACCGGTAAAAGATAAAGACAGGGCAAAAGATAAAGTCTGCGGTAGAAAAAAATATAACAGAGAAAGGGAAGAAAGACAGATATTTCCGGAATAAAAAAGCATAATATAAGAATCACGATACCTAATCTGATAACGGTTTTATCGCTTTTTGCTACCGTTTCAAAACAGAATATCGCAAATGAAAGCAGAACAAAAGAAATGTGGCAGGCATCTAAATATTTGGCTGGGTATAATGCACTACATAGTATAAATAAAATAAACGATTCTAAATAAGTTGACATAATATAATCTCCAAAACTCTTTAAAATGTGACAAATGTCATATTCCTTCCTTACATTTTACACTACAAATCCAGTTTTGAATAGAGTATTCTTTATGATACAGAAACAATTAGGAGGATTTATGTATGGTAGTAGAGATTGAAAATCTGGTAAAACGCTATGGAGATTTGGTTGCACTGGATCATTTTAACTTAGCAATTGAACAGGGGGAAGTGTTTGGACTGCTGGGTCCAAACGGAAGTGGAAAATCCACCACGATTCACTGTCTGTTATCTCTTTTAGAATATGATAAGGGTACCGTTAAGGTATTTGGAAAGGAGATGAAACCGAGCAGCTATGATTTAAAACAGGATATTGGAGTCATTATGCAAAATGTGGCAGTGTTCAATGAGCTGGCGGTTTATGAAAATATTGACTATTTTTGCGGGCTTTATGTCAAAGACAAAGCAAAACGCAGGAAACTGGTAGAAGAAGCAATTGATTTTGTAGAACTTCAGGATTATCGGAAATTTTATCCAAAGAAGCTTTCTGGGGGTCTGCTTAGGAGACTGAACATTGCCTGTGGAATCGCACATAAGCCGAAACTGATCATTCTGGATGAACCCACCGTGGCGGTAGACCCACAAAGCAGGAATAAAATTTTAGAGGGAATTTTGAGCTTAAACCGGCAGGGAGCTACGATCATTTATACATCCCATTATATGGAGGAAGTAGAACAAATCTGTACCCGGATTGCGATTATGGACAAGGGAAAAAATGTTGCAATCGGAACAAAGGATGAATTAAAGGCAATGATTGATCTTGGAGAAACGATTACTGTGGAGCTTTTGGAATTGACAGGGGAGCTGCGGGATGCTGTGAACAGGCTGCCTCATGTAATAAAAGTTGGCTATGAGAATCATTTATTAAAAGTAAGATTTTCCAAAGGAAAGCATAATCTTTTGCGCCTGCTTGATCTGTTAAAGGATTATGAGGCTGGATTTGGCAGTGTGCATTCGGAACTGCCAACTCTGAATGATGTGTTTTTGGAGATTACAGGAAGAGAACTCAGGGATTAAAGGAGGGATG
Organism: uncultured Lachnospiraceae bacterium; assembly: GCA_910584695.1. Lineage (GTDB taxonomy): Bacteria > Bacillota > Clostridia > Lachnospirales > Lachnospiraceae > CAG-590. The sequence goes on along the minus strand of CAJUBR010000073.1, from coordinate 2,211 downwards.
ATTGTGCAGCATTTTATATATCAAATTAAAACCTTGCTTCGCAGTAAAACGACAATTTTCTGGTCCGTTCTGTTTCCGGTTTTTTTGGGAATGATGTTTTATTTTATGTTTGGAAATATCAAAAATCTGGAGCAGTTTAGTGAAGTACCGGTTGGTATCCTTACAAAGGATCTGGATCCATCCAAAGAAACATTTGTGGAACTGTTAAAAGAAGTAAAAGTAAGTGAGAAAAAGCATATGTTCCGGGTTACAGAGTATGAAGACGAAAAAAAGGCGGCCCAGGCATTAGAAGAGAAAAAGATTGCGGGGTACATCGCAGTGGGAACCGACTATGTACTTACTGCGAAGAAAGAGGATATCAACAGTTCTATGATCAAGTCATTTATCGACCAGTATATGCAAAATGAGAAATTGATTGAGCGTGTTGCAAAGATGCATCCGGAACAGATACAAAATATGGTGGATCATATATTTTCCGAAAAGGAATTACAGATAAAGGAAATTTCCCTAAAGGGTCAGGATAAAGATCCCTATACCCAGTATTTTTATGCTCTGCTTGCCATGACCTGTTTAATTGCGGCTAGCATTGGGGTTGAAAACGGTTTAAAAATTCAAGCAGATCTATCCATGGTAGGGTCAAGAAGAAATATTGCTCCGATGAAAAAAATGAAACAGGTAATGATAGACTTTTTAGCATCTTTTTTTGTGTACTGTATTATGACGGCTTTTGTACTTGGCATTTGCATTTTTGTCTATAAGCGGGATTTTGGAAACAATACGGGATTGCTTTTACTTGGAACATGGATTGGAAGTTTTGTAGGTCTTGCAGCGGGAACCATGATTGCGGTGGTATGTAAGGGAAGCAGGCAGACAAAGGAAGGAATCAGTGTTGCTTTCTTCATGACCAGCTCTTTTTTAGGCGGGCTGCAGTGGGGAGAAATCACATATTATATTGAAAAGAGCTGTCCGATTATAAACCGCATCAATCCAGCAACGTTAATTGTCAATGCTTTTAAAAGTCTGGCAGTCTTTGGAGATTATCGGCAGTATGCAGTGAATATGGTTACACTTTTTCTGATCGGGATCTTGTTCCTTGTAATCAGTATCAGTAAGCTAAGGAGGATGAAGTATGCAAGTCTTTAGAACGTATTTTCGAATATTAAAAAAGTATAAAGGAATAATTATTTTATATTTTGTGATATTTTTATTGGTTGCTGTGGTTATGGCAACCCAGTTAGGAAAGTCTTCCGACTCAGAAAAGCAGGAGTTTTCTTCTGAGGTTCTTCATCTTGCTGTTGTTGACAGGGATCATCAGACGTTAGGGACAGCGGTCAAGGAGTATTTTAAGGAAAAACACGAATTTATTGATGTAGAAGATGATGAAGCAGTCATTTTTAATGAACTTTACTGGAGAAAATTAGACTATGTACTTGTGATTCCAAAGGGATTTGAAGAAAGTATCGTGGATGGGAATGCTTCAGGTCCGGAGCTTGCGTGTATGGAAATACCAGGCAGTTATGCCAACAGCTATTTTGAAACAGAACTTAGCCGGTATATGGGAAGACTGGAGGGACTGGTTGCGTGTGGCTATTCGATAAGAGAGGCGGAGGAGGAATTGGACAGCCTGAAAGGAGAAATAGCGAAAGTTGAATTGCCATCTTCGGTAAATAAAAATAAAAATGATATCACTACATTATTTTTCCAGTATGTACCATACATGTTTATTTCACTGGGGATTGTAGGAGTCGGTATGGTCCTACTTCTTTTTAATGAACAGGAAGTAAAGGAACGCATGGAATGTAGTTCTACTCCGCTTAAAGTACGCATTATGGGACTTACAGGGGGGATTTTCGGTTATGGACTGATTATGCTTTTCGTAATCATTGCCGCAGCAGGTTTTCTTACAAAGGGAAAAATCTTTCATGATATCCGTACACCGTATTTTATGATCAATATATTTGCCATGCTGCTGCTGGGATTGAGTCTTGGATTTTTTGTTGGAACAATAGCAAAAAATAATAATGCAGTCACTGGAATTGTAAATGTGGCAGGCATTGGTCTATGTTTTATGGGCGGTGTATTTGTACCATTGGAGTCCTTTGGGAAAGGGGTTTTACATGTTGCGAAATTTATACCGACTTATTGGTATGTGGTGACAAATGAAGCAATCGGTGGTATGACGAAAATGACATCTTCTCTGGCAAAGGAAAT
>CAJUBR010000072.1 GCA_910584695.1 uncultured Lachnospiraceae bacterium | reverse complement strand
CCATCGGAAGCTTCTGTTTCAAAATCTCCTCTGGACGTTTTCCCTGATAATAACGCTGATCCGCATTACAAATGGACAGATGTGTCGGTCTTACAATCACATGCTCCTGATCAAACGTAATATCCTTATATACTAATTCAAATTGTCTCGGCTTTTTCAGCTGATATACTGCATTTAACATATTATACGCCTCCTAAAAGAGCCTCAGCAACTCTTAGATCATAAGGATATGTAATCTTAATATTAGATTCCTCACCCTCAACCAGATGTACATTTTCACCCTTCATCACTAATATTTTACAGGCATCCGTCAATATCTCTTTCTCTTCTTTTGTTAAAGATTCATAAATATCCTTTAAATGCTTTGCTTGAAAGGACTGGGGGGTCTGTCCCTGATACATCGTCGAACGGTCCGGTATGCTGCTAATCATCTGATGATCCTTACTTTCTACAATCGTATCGGTTGCCGGAATAACGGTATCACATGCTCCATATTCCTTTGCGTAACGAATATTTTCCTCCAGAATACGATGTGATAAAAACGGTCTTACGGAATCGTGAGTTACAATAATCGTCTCCTCATTTAAATCGTTCTGCTGCTCAATATAAGCAATTGCATTCATAATCGTTTCGTTACGGGTGGTACCACCTTCAATCACACGAATCCTTTCATCTGCAGAAATATATCTGCGGATCAAATCCTCCGTATGCTTGATCCATTGCTTTGGAGTTAATACTAAAATGCCACAAAATTCAGAATTCATAACAAATTTTTCTATTGTATGCACAATAATCGGTTTCCCACCCAGTTCCATAAACTGTTTAGGCTTCTCCACATTACCCATCCGGGTTCCTTTGCCTCCTGCAAGAATCACCCCATATACCCTGTTATCTTTCATATTATTTCCTCCTGCTATTTAGAATTTACTTATAATACTATATATTCCATAATCCGTTCTGTGGAATGACCATCACATCCACTCATATATTGTTTCCGAAAAGCTGCTAACTTATCCCAATCATACTGATTTAAATGTTTGATCTCCTGTACCAGTTCTTTCATCGTACGGACGATAGGTCCTGGTACAAATTCCTCATATGGGTAATAGAACCCTCTTTCATCATAGTAATCTTCTAAATCATATGCAAAAAATAGAATAGGTCTTTGCATTAACGAATATTCAAAAATAATAGAAGAGTAATCTGTGATACAGACATCTGCCACCATAAGTAAATCCTCAATCGGCATTTGATCTTTTATCTCTATACAAAAATTGCCAAATTGCCTTGGAATCTCCATCCGCTCTTTTACAAAAGGATGATTTTTTATCAATATGACATACTCTTCCTGCAATTCATATAAACTTTGCAAATCAAGTTCGCTTGGTGCTTTTGCACACCGGATATCCCCTCTAAACGTAGGTGCATATAAAATCACCTTGCGTCCCTCAATTGGCAATTGTAATTCCTGCAAACGGAAATAAGCCTGCCGCCTCCTTGTTTCACTAAAATATACGTCTGTACGGCTTACTCCTAACGGTTTCACAATTCCAGAATCCTTCTTCAGACCAAATGCCTCCTCATATGCCCAGCATACTGCCGCTCCACTCACAGAAACCAAATCATAGTTCTTATGACCCGGATAAGTCTCAAGTGCTTTTGCATCATCTCCGAATGCCTTATCCACAACACTGTATCCCCATTTTTTAAAGGCACCACAGGCATGCCACAGTTGTACCAGTTTCGTGTTCTTTCGCAGAACGAAAGCACCGAATACACTATTTGACTCGCTTAAAAATATACATTTCGCCGTCGCCATATCCCAGATCAAACCAAGTGTCCGGATGATCACAGTCCCCCATGAAGACGACGAAACCTTTAGATAATGAACGGATATATTATAATTTTTCTGTTTTACTGCATTATATAATAATACAAAATCACCGGATAACCGTTCTGCATGATTCTCCACAAATATAATTTTATCTCTCCGGACTTTCCGGCAGCATCCGATATGATAAAAAGCAGGATATATTAATTTAAATACAAGCCATTTACAAATGCTTCTAATCATTATTTCATAAACTCCTGGTATTCCTCCAGAACTTCTGTCGGATCGCCAATCCGCTTGATCTCACCGTCATGCATCCACATGACTCTGTCACAAAGATCCCGTAACGTGCTTTCACTATGGGATACGATTACAACGGTACGGTTTCTATTTAAGATCAGTTCTTTCATCTTTGCATAGCTTTTTTTCTTAAACTTAGCATCTCCAACACTCAGCACTTCATCAATCAGCATAATCTCCGTTTCTAAAATTGCCGTAATGGAAAATGCCAGTTTCGAATGCATACCGCTTGAATACGTCTTTACTGGCATATCAATGAACTTCCCGAGTTCCGCAAATTCAATAATATCCGGCATTTTAGCACGAATTTCCTCTTCCGTAAATCCTAACAGCATTCCCGATAAGAGAATATTCTCTCTTCCTGTAACCTCTTTTTGAAAACCGACACCGATTGATAACAGCGAAACCGTGTGTCCTTTCAAATCAATACTTCCACTATCCGGACAGAAAATTCCTGCCAGTGCCTTCAGCATAGTTGATTTGCCACTGCCATTTTTCCCGATAATACCTAGAATTTCACCCTGAGATACCTCAAAGGATACTCCCTTTACGGCTTGAAATTCTTCTACATGTGCCTTTTTTAACTTTAAAAGACTCTTCTTGATGGAATAGGCCTGAATATTCTTATAACCGATATATAGGTCCTTTACCTCAATTGCAATATCATTATTTGTTACTTCTTTTACTTCTTCCATTAAATCACCTTTACATAACTGTTTTCATTCTTATAAATTGTACGGATGCCGATCACTGAAAATATAACAGCTATCACTCCCCATATTGCCAAAGCTGCCCAGTCCGGTGCCTGTTTATACAAAATAACATTACGCATATCCCGGATCAGCAGTGCCATTGGATTACTGTAGGTCAATATCTTAGCTGCCTGAGGATAATCTGCACCCAACCTGGTATCAATGCTGTAAAAGATACCTGTCATATAAAATAACAACTGCATTGCTATATTGATCACATTCCCCAGATCTTCAATAAATACACCAAAATGCATTAAATTGACGCATACTGCAAAAGTAACCAGCATCATTACTATCAGAATCGGAATACAACACAATGCATATACAGAAAGCTCTACTCTAGATGCAATCATCATAATAATCACAATGATCCATGAAATTACCATCTTAAAGCCGTTTACCATCATATTGGAAAACAGTAAAACAAATTTGGGAATGTATACCTTGGACACAATTCCCTTGTTCCTTTTGATCATTTTTACACTCTGCACTACATTCTTATTAAAAAATGCCCACATAGTTTGTCCAATAAATAAAAAGGTTGTAAAATATGGCTCCTTTGCCTTAAAAACCACACCGAATATCAGATAATATATCATCATGGAAAACAACGGGTCCAGAATCCACCATATCCAGTTTAAATAAGAATTTGCCACTTCTGTTTTAAGAGAAGATTTAGCTGACCGTACTTCATAATTATAATATTTTACTACGTCATCAAAAAACCGCTTCATTAATTATATCTCCTTATCCGCATTATTGTATCACACAATAATAAAATCCACAAGCTGTGTGTTTGTTTCATAACTGCAATATAAAATCCGCTACTCTTTCAGAAGACTTCCCGTCTAAATCATCAAAAAACCGATGCTTAAAGGTTTCTACTTTTTCTGACTCATAATCTGAATGCAAAACAGCCTCTTCGATTTGTGACAGATTCCGCACAATCTTTCCCGGAACAAAATTTTTAAACGGATAGTAAAAATCCCGTGTCACTACATATTCTTCCAAATCAAATGCATAAAACAGCATTGGAATATTTAACAAAGAAGCTTCAAAAATAACAGAGGAATAATCCGTTATCAGTAAATCGGTCACAAACAGCAGATCATTAATCTCCGATTCCTTTGATAAATCCAACACCTGTTTCTTTACCTTTTCATTGACCGAATGTGTTTCTGCTACAAATGGATGGTGCTTAATGATTACAACATATTCCTCTCCCAGAGTCTCTAACAGGGAACCCACATCAAATTTTTCAAACGGATAATATGCACTTCCGGCACCGTTTCCACGGAAGGTAGGGGCAAACAAAATCACCTTTTTTCCCTCCAGTACCGGATACTGCTGATAAAGCTTTTTGCGGATTTGCGTTTTAAATTCCTCTTTGAAAAAATCATCCGTTCTCGGAACCCCTAAAGGCATTACATTTCTTTCGTCAATTCCAAACCCTTCTGCATAAAAACGCCTGATTTCAGAAGAACTGACCATGGCATAATCATAACTACGATGATTTCTGCTGGTCTGATTCGGTCCCCCGTCTTTTCCGATCCTTGAAAAGCCAAAGGTTTTAAATGCACCGCATGCATGCCAGAGCTGAATCAGTTTCCGGTGCTTTAATACCCAGATATCATTTAATACCGGTGTATAATCATCTACAACCACAACTTTGCTCTTTGCAAGTTTATAAGCCAGTGAAAATACTTTTCTGTATTTTATAAACTTTGTTTTCCCCGGTTCTAACCAGAATAATACTTTTGCATTTCTCTGCTGTAAAATATCATTTACATATGCTATGTTTCCAGTAATGTCATTCCTTCTGGAAGATACAAATAAAATACTGTCCTTCCTGCAAAACAAAGATAAGAAAGAAGCAGATATATTAAGTGCCATCCTTTTTAATGTTGCACGGTTAATCGTCCATCTGCAAAAGGCAGAATATCTCCATTTTGCAAACAAAAGAACCCGTTTTAACTGGCTGCCGCCGTAATTCTCTTCCAAAAAACGCCTTCTGTTTCCAAGGAACATAACATAAACTCCATCCATTAGAAATAACGGAATCAGGAAAGTACCCATCAGGAATTCAACGATGCGGTAAATTCCGCAGAGTATGGATATAAACCAGTTATTTCTATATGCTTTTATTGGTTTCTTTCTGCGGATTACGATAGTTCCGTTTTCCACCAGACATTGATATTCATTTTCTTCCTTTACCTGATTAAAGGAATCCTTTTCCACCACTATATTTTCGTAGTGATCCTTATGATAGATCTGAACATTCACTGTAAAATCATTGAGATCCCTATTTTCAAAAAGAGCATCCAGTTCATAATCAAAAATTGCATAACCGATAAAATTGCCCTCCTCATCATAATTGGAAGACGTAACCGGAAGCGGAAGAATTCTGGCTTCTGACTGATTACGAAACTCTACTGCAAGCTTAATCTCTAATGATTCCGGCTTTCCCGAAGTATCTTTAACCAAAACCCCTATTGTCATTATATTTTTTCTAATTGCCAGCTTATCAACTGAGACTGAAGTATATTCATTTAATTTCATTTTCCCACCATCACTGCTTTCTAAATATCTTATGATAGATGCGAGTTAATCCCGCAATCATTTTATAGCGTTTTGTACTTTTAATATAACGAAGTTCTTTCTCTGCTGCCTTTAACTGCTTTTCTATCCCGTCCCGCTGCATTACCATATCCTTATACTGTATATTTTTCCGGTTGATCGTATCTCTATACTCACGGTTTTTTACCAGCAGATATTCATCATAGGAGCATTCTAAAATATAATTTAGATTCTGATACTCCGCTTCATTAAAATAATAACTGTCATCCCGAAGAACCAATCCCAGATTTGCAAATCCTTCATCTTTCAGCGTTTCATACAGGACTTTATATCCCTCTGCTGTATTCTGAATATTAAGACTATAAATCATCAGATTGAGAATTTTATTGTCAAAGGCACAACGGACTTCCGGTTTCTCTAATAAATTCATATTTTCCAACGTACTTTTTACCGCCAGCATGGACTCATAAGCACATAACGGTGTTTCGGAAAATTTTGTTGTAAGATTTTCTTTTTGTTTTACCCGGTAATGTACCAGCTTTTCATTTACTATCGTAATCCTCTCTGCAAGAAGCAGTGTCATAATCGAAAAATACTGGTCATTCGCCCTTGTGATATCCTGAAATTGTATTCCATATACATCAATAAATGACCTGCTTACCATTTTATTCCATGGCACACTCGTTGTAAAATACAAAATGTATTTCCCTATTGTATTTTGTGAAAACGGTATCTGTTCCGGCAGCAACTTTTTTCTGAGATACTGGGGTTTATCAATATATTCTCCCCGCTGCATATCATACTGGTCTGCATCGCACACGCACACATCCGCCCGGCAGGCTTTACAAGCCGCATACATTTTTTCCAGCAGATCTTCTTCAAATAAATCATCACTATCCAAAAACAGCAGATATTCTCCAACTGCATTTTGCATACCAAGATTTCTGGCAACACCTGCATTTGCCTTTTTTTGCTGCAAAACCGTGATTCTGTCATCCTTTTTTGCATATTCCTGCAAATGCATAACCGTCTGGTCTGTAGATTCATCATCCACACAGATAATCTCTATTTCCTTCAATGTCTGCCCCAATACCGCTTTCATTGTTTCATCGATATATTCTGCACCATTATGAAACGGCATAATAACTGAAACTTTAACCTCTCTCATGTCCATCCTCTCGCTCACAAATCTTATCCGCTACTTTGCGGCAGCATTCTCCTTTTTCATAACTGCCAAGCTCTTTTAAATGCTTTTCAACCAAAATCTCTGCCTTCTCCGGTTCATATTCATCTATTTTCCGGATCAGTTCCTCCATGCTTTCTGCCTGTAAAAATGGCCACTGATCAACACTGACATAAAAACCAGTATTTTGCATGTACTCTTCCTTATCCGGTACAAACAAAAAGCAGGGTCTTTTTAAAAATGCATAATCCCATACACAGGAAGAATAATCGGTAATCAGCATATCTGCTGCACAAAGAAGTTCCTGCATATCCGGGTATTCCATAACATCGATCACCTTATCCCCTTTTACACTGATTCCCATATCTTCATTCTGGTATCTGTGATATCGGCTCATAACATACCATTCCTTACCCATATAGGAAAGCAGTCTGTCGCTGTCCAATTCTACTGGAACACTTGTCCTCCGGTAAGTTGGAGCATATAATATGATCTTTCCGCCATCCGGTATATGGTATTTTTTTCTCACCTCACCCGCCATCTCTTTCAAGCTGCCGTTTACCAGTCTGTCATTCCGTGGGGTTCCCTCTCTTAAAACCTCTCCTTTATAGAGAAATGTTTTCCGAATCATATTCTCTTCCTGCACTTTACAGCTTGCAAGAAACAAATCAATGTTACCTGCACAAAACTCTGCTCTTTTCCTGGTTGCCCAATCTGCATCCGGTCTGTCATTTTCCACCTTTTTATAGGCTCCCCCGCCATGCCATGTGTTAATTACATACTGTTTCTTCCGAAACGGAAACCATGGAGCATAAGAACCATTTGTTATAATTACTCCGGAAGTCAATAACATAGGAAAAGAAGAAACAGTAAAATGCTTTATAAGCTTCACTCCTTCTTCTTCTAAAAAAGCATATTTTTTCTTATCACCGACAGCCCATACATACTCAAACCGTCCGGGAAAATGATCCCTCATATATTCATATAAGTACTTGGGATTACAGGAATAATCATAGTTTTTCCCACCTGTAAGTCCGGTAAACAATATTCTGTTTTTTTTGATCGGCAGGATACGGAACAGAAACGTCACAATCTTTATCGCATCCGAAATCATTACCTTTAAAAATGCAGGACTCATCTGAAAACTACTCCTTTTTTCCTTTCACTGCTGTAACCTGATTTGCATCAATTCCTTCGGTATTTTCCTTTTGGAACAGTATCTTAAATGTCAGCATCAACAACTTAATATCCAGCCAAAAGGAATAATTTTCAACATAAGTCAAATCCAGTTTAAGCTTATCATAAGGTGTTGTATTATATTTACCATAAACCTGTGCATAGCCGGTAAGTCCGGCTTTTACTTTTAGACGGAAATTAAATTCCGGAATAATGGCTTCATATTGTTCTGCAATTTCAGGCCGTTCCGGTCTCGGTCCCACTAAAGACATATCTCCCTTAATGATATTGATCAACTGTGGAAATTCATCAAAATGAAGTGCCCTTAATACCTTTCCAACTGGTGTAACACGGTTATCATTCTTTTTTGCCAGTTGTGCACCATCCCGTTCCGAATCCATACGCATACTTCTAAACTTATAAATATTAAAAACCTTACCGTTTAACGTAAGCCGCGGCTGCTTATATAAAACCGGACCTCCGTCATATACCTTGATCAGAAATGCAATGATCAAAAACAACGGTAACAGGATAACAGAAACCGGTATGCTGATCACCAGATCCAGCAAGCGTTTAAAAATGATCTGATCCCCGGACAGTCCTTTATTCCTTGATAAATAAAGAGGTGTATCAAACAAATGAATATTATCCGCCCCTCTTAAAAGGATATCTGATATTTTTGGCGTAACATAAGTTCTGACACTTTCTGTAAAACATCTCTTTAAGATAACGTTGCGCTCGTATGCCGGAATGTCATAAATCAAAACTGCCTCATAGTCTGCAACCATATCACAGACACCTTCTAACGGTTCTTCCGTTAAATCCGCAATATCACAAATCTCATACTTATCCTGTCTGGAACTCATTTTCATGATCATGTCATCCGGATCCCTGTCATAACAGACCAAAAGCATCTGTCTTGGCGGATACAGAGCTGCATAAATCAGCTTACAGATAAAAACCCAAACCAGGATGATTCCAATCTGGCATATCGTCATTTTCAAAATCGGCAGTGCACTCAGGTATTTCCTACTGATCAAAACAACCTGAATATAAGCAAAAAGATTCGCACAAAGTAAAGAGAGGATCTGGGAATACAATACATCCATCAAACGCAGATATCCAATTTTAAATCCTCCATACAAACTAATCAATAAAAAGAGAACTAATCCGTAGATGCCGATCACTGCCCAGTCACCTTTTCGAAAAAACGGAATTTCCAATTGTTCTACATAAGAGCCATACCAGACAAACGCAAATATAGCTATATGTAAAGCTAATATTACAAATCCTTCAAAAAAATTAATAATTCTCTTAAACTGCTCTCGTTTTTTCATGTTACCATTCTCCGTTATCTTTTACCATGACATCCATCTGCCAAAATCAAATTTTATATTATCACTTTAGCTGTCCATTTTTCTTAAAGGTATATTTTCTGCCTTTAATCTTGATTGTCTTTCCCTTTACCATCTCACCATTTTTCTTAAAATAGTACTTATGCCCCTTATAGGTCAGCCATCCCTTCTTCATTACACCGTTGCTGTTAAAGTAATATTTTTTCCCTTTTATTGTTTTAAATCCAACAGTTCTTCTCTGATTGCTTCCTACATAATACTTCTTTCCTTTTGATGTAATCCACTTATTCTTTGCAAGACTTCCGTCAGCATTACGGTAAAAATATTTACCCTTACCATCCTTGTACCATCCCTTTTTAATATGGCACACACCATTCCGGTCAATCGTTACTCCTTTTTCTTTTGTCGTTGTCTGCAAAATACCGTTTTCACTAAACAAATACCGCTTTGAACCGATTTTGGTAAAACCGGTCTGCATTTCACCCTTATCGTTAAAATAATACTTTTTACCGGATATCGTCTGCCATCCTGTACGTGCACCTGCAGAACTTAAATAATACGTATTGCCTGCAATGGTAAACCAACCACTCTTTCTTTTCTTTCCCTTATCATAATACTGCCATTTTCCAGCTTCTTTATGCCATCCATATTTCAATGCTGTCTTTCTGGTCTTAATCACGTCCGAATAATCTTTATAAAGAAAATCAATATCCACCGTATTCTCTGCAATCCCATTTATTTTCTGGGTTGAAGTAGCCTGCCACATTGTATAAGGATATTCGCTGATATCCGGCTCCTGATATGTATATCTTGCATACCAGAAATCGTAATCCTCCAATTCATCTGCATTCAGATAAGTATTATACCATGTCTGATTACAGTAAAACATTGGATAATATCCCGCTGCCGCAATCGTGTCCATATACGTTTTTGCCATAGCAGTTCTCTTTGCCTTTGATGTATGTTTTAAAATATAGGCATCTTCAATATCATAGGCAACCGGAAAGGATACCGGTATCCCATCAAGCTTTTCAATTGTAAATTCCGCTTCCTTTAATGCCTGCTTTTCTGACGTCGCATAGGAATAAAAGTAAATTCCAATCGGAATTCCTGCCTCCGAAGCTCCCTTTACATAGGATTTGAAACGGTTGTCCAAAGTACAGTTTTTACTTCCATATCTTCCCTTTCCATATCCGATTCGAATCATAACAAAATTCACACCGGAAGCCTTCACCTTGTCCCAGTCAATCGTCCCCTGCCAGGTAGATACATCAATTCCCATAGTAACAACCCTGTTACTCAGTTGCGTAATCTGGGTGCCAATTTTTTTCCCCTTTTTATAGTTATTACCTTTTTGATTAAAAAAATAATAAGATTTTCCGATTTTATGCCAGCCGGTTAATTTTTTTCCTTTACTGTCTACATAATAAGTATTCTTGCCATCTTTTATCCACTTGGATTTCTGTTTTTCATTGTTCTTATAATAATATCCATTAACCCAGCCATTTTTGTGTGTATCTGCATAAGCAGTACTGCTTATGCAGGTAAAAGCCATCATAGCTACTCCAAAAAACACGATTGCCTTGTACCACCACCGTTTTCCCATATTTTTCTTCATTCTTATCTCCATTCCCTATACTTCGTGTCCTTTCTCCTTAATCACCTGCACAACTTCATCCACATACTTTTTGCAAAGTTCATCGGTCGCTGCTTCCACCATAACCCGTAAAACCGGTTCCGTTCCGCTTTCCCGAAGCAGAATGCGTCCTTCATCTCCCAAAACTTCTTCAACCCTTTTCACTGCTGCTATCACATCTTCATCTGCCCGTGCTTCCGGCTTACTCTTCACCCTTACATTTACCAGAAGCTGTGGATATATCTTTATATCCCGGAATAATTCTGATGCCTTCATCTTTTTTTCCAAAATCACTTCCATCAACTTAATAGACGTAAGGACTCCATCACCGGTTGTGGCATATTTACTGAATATAATATGCCCGCTCTGTTCTCCTCCCAGTGAATGACCATTTTCCATCATATTTTCAAACACATATTTATCGCCAACTGCAGTCTTCTCATAACGGATTCCTTTATTATCAAATGCTTTGTATAATCCCAGATTTGACATAACCGTGGTCACAACCGTATTATTGCTAAGTTCTCCCCGTTCTGACAAATAACATCCACAGGCATATAGTATCTTATCCCCATCTATCACTTCACCTGTTTCGTCTACCGCCAGACACCGGTCAGCATCCCCGTCATATGCAAAGCCAATATCCAACTGTTGATCTTTTACCAGCTGTTTTAATTGTTCAATATGGGTAGAGCCGCATCCATCATTGATATTCGTTCCGTCAGGAGTATTGTGTATCACATATGTTTTCGCCCCTAATGCCTCAAAAACCGCCTTTGCCACTGTTGATGCTGCCCCGTTTGCACAATCAAGTCCCACACGCATCTTCTTATAAGACCGGGTTGCCAACGTCATCAAATATCCGATATATCGGTTTCTTCCCATAGAATAATCTACTGTCTTACCAATCTGCTCTCTTTTCGCAAATGGAATCTCCGGGATCTCACCGTCAATATATGCTTCAATCTCAGCCTCCACATTTGCTTCTAATTTGTATCCCTGACCATTGATCACCTTAATCCCATTATCATAATACGGATTATGACTTGCAGAAATCATAATTCCACAGTCAAATTCATCCAGACGCACAACATAAGAAACACTCGGTGTTGGGGTTACATGCATCAGATATACATCTGCACCACTGGCAGTAAGCCCCGCAACTAGAGAATATTCAAACATATAAGAGGAACGCCTTGTATCCTTTCCAATTACAATACCTGCTTTTCCATCCTTATGATTCTTTCCGTAATAATAACCTAAATATCTTCCTACCTTATATGCATGCTCTACCGTTAAATCTATATTAGCTTCCCCTCGGAAACCATCTGTACCAAAATACTTACCCATAATTCTCTCCTTTATCTGCTACTTTTTAATAATATTTAATGCATGTTTCAAATTCAAAACCTCTGCACGAGATACATTGCCACCAAATTCCCCATCTAATGTCCACGGAATGACCTCCGGACTTTCCACTACGATTCTTTGTGCCTTAAACTGATACATATATTCCGGATTAAATTCCCCCATCAGATACGCTGATACTGTCGCCTGCAGATCAATGGGATTCGTAGGATACTTTACAAACAGTGCTTCATACATACCGTCATCCAGTAACGCAATCTTACTGTTCGGATTTTGAAATCCTCCTACCGTCAGAGAATTTGTAATCATTCCAAGAAAAAAATCATCCTCTATCACATAATCATCATATTCTACCTTTAAATGATAGGATGTAAGGCTGGTCACACTCTTGATTCCTTCTATTACATATGCCATGTGCCCAAAATAATTCTTATACTCCTGTGGTGTTGTGTAGGTAACATCCGTAAATGCCCCAAACGCTGCCACATAGACAAAAAAGTCCCCGTTAAAAGAACCTACATCAATGGGCTGTGGCTGATATTTCACAATCCGCTTAGCTGCCCGAATGGGATCTTTGGGAATCCCCAGACTTTTTGCAAAATCATTGGTGGTTCCACAAGGAATATAACCGATTGGCGTATCGCAACCGCATTTCATGCAGCCTGTCACTACCTCATCCAATGTTCCGTCACCACCTGCACAGACAATCACATCATAAAGCCAGCCTTCTTCTGACACAAGCCGGAGTGCATCTTCTTTTGCCTGAGTCGGATAAACCCTTACGTTATAATCTGCTTTTACAAACAAATCTACAATTTCAAATAACTTGCTTTTTATATGTTTTTTGCCAGCCGATGGGTTAACGATAAATAACAGATTTTTCAATATGATCCAAAGCCTCCTGTTATATAATATCCTGCTTTTACCAATACCTAAATTACTTTATCTAAATTATACCAATATATTATACTCCAACCTACCAATATATGGCAAGAAAATTTAACGAACGCACAGTCATAAGGACACCATTCACACCCCGTCAGTCAATGAATGGCTTATTTTATATCGTTTTACAAACTCTTCATAGCCTTTTTTTCTTAATGTACAGCTTGGACAGTTTCCACAACCGTCTCCTTTGATACCGTTGTAACAAGTCAGCGTCCTTTCACGTACAAAATCAATTTTCCCCAAATCATCTGCCAGTTTCCACGTATCCGCTTTATCTATCCACATAAGGGGTGTTTCAATACAGAATGTATATTCCATTGCCAAATTCAATGTGGTATTCAGCGATTTAATAAATACATCCCTGCAGTCAGGATATCCCGAAAAATCACTCTGTGATACACCGGTAATCAAATCCGTAATCCCTCTTTGTTTTGCAAATACCGCTGCAAACGTTAAAAATAACATATTTCTTCCGTCAACTACACTGTTTGGTGTCCCTTTAAGAGGTGCCTTCTCATCGACTAAAATATCCTTTCTGGTCAGGGAATTCGGAGCTAACTGATTTAACAGTCCCATATCCATCACATGCCACTCTACATTTAATTCTTCTGTAATCTCTTTTGCACATTCCAGTTCTGCTTTGTGTTTCTGTCCATAATCAAAGGATACTGCGATCACCTCTTCATACTGTTTCAGTGCCCATAACAGGCAGGTTGTACTGTCCTGTCCACCGCTGAATACCACTACTGCAGCCTTTTTATTTCTTGTATTCCTATTCATTTCTCTTTCTTTCCTTTCTTATTCATTCATCAATAGATAATTGTGAAACTCCATATTTTAAAATCTAGTTGTGCAATATAGACAATGTCATAAGCCGGGTGCTTTGGAGCCGTTGGTACGTAAGGTGCCGTATTTTGGCACCTTACGTACCATTACGAGCGACAAGCAGCGAAATGCCTGAATACTTAGCGAG
>CAJUBR010000071.1 GCA_910584695.1 uncultured Lachnospiraceae bacterium | reverse complement strand
ATGCCGGAGGATGTTCTGCCGATGTGGGTGGCAGATATGGATTTTAAAACGTCCTCCTATGTGGAGGATGCTATAGCAGAATGGGCGAAACACGGTATCTTTGGCTATAGCGAGGTGCAGACCTCTTATTTTGAGGCAGTCCGGGATTGGATGAAAGAACATCATGACTGGATACCGCAGGAAAAGTGGCTTATTAAGACACCCGGGGTAGTCTTTGCACTGGCAATGGCGGTCAGGGCATATACGGAGCTGGGCGATGCTGTGCTAATTCAGCAGCCGGTCTATTATCCGTTTTCCGAAGTGATCAGGGATAATGGAAGAAAAGTGGTGAGCAGTGATTTGTATCTGGGGGATGATTACAGATACCATATTGATTTTGAAGATTTTGAGAAGAAAATCAAAGAGAATAGGATTCGGTTATTCCTGTTATGCAGTCCGCATAATCCAGTGGGAAGGGTATGGACAAGAGAAGAATTGATCCGGTTGGGGGATATCTGTGTCAGATATGGGGTAACGGTGGTTAGTGATGAGATTCACCATGATTTTATCTTTCGGGGAAAGCATTATGTGTTTGCCAGCCTGAAAAAAGAATATGAAGAAATCAGCGTAATCTGTACCTCTCCGAGCAAGACGTTCAATCTGGCAGGAATGATGCTTTCTAATATCTTTATCCCGAATCAGACGCTGCGGAGAAAATTCCGGAAAGAACTGAACTGTGCAGGTATCAGCCAGCTTGGCATTATGGGACTGGTAGCATGTGAGGCAGCATATTCTAAAGGCGGGGAATGGTATCAGGCTATGATGTCTTATGTAAAGGATAATATTGCGTTTACCAGAAAATATGTGGAAGAACATTTGCCCGGTGCGGCTGTGGTGGTGCAGGAGGCTACGTATCTGGTCTGGCTGGATTTCAGGGGGTTGGGGCTGGATACGGAGGAACTCGACCGGCGTATCATCCATCAGGCAAAATTATGGCTGGACAGTGGTAAGATTTTTGGAATTAGTGGTAGAGGATTTCAAAGGATTAATGTGGCATGTCCGAGGAGTGTTTTGGAAGAGGCTTTGCAAAGGCTTGAAAAGCTCTGTATTAGTGGGTTATAGAATTTCCCTATTAAATTTGATAGAAAAAAACTGGAGGCTGTGATATTGACAAAGGATAAAGCTATGACTATAATAAAAATAACAAACCTACTATGTAGATAGGAAAAAGGAGGTAACTTATATGTGTAAAAATATTATTAAAAATGGGAAGATGTGTATGTGTTGTTGTTTAATGATATGTAGAGATGGGAATTGTATTCCATGTACGGTCAACATGTAGTGTATTACATTTATTATGAGATGCTGCAGTTGCTGAAGGGTATATGGCGGCTGCTTTTTTTATGTCAAAAACAGGAGGAAGATAGTTATGAGTCAGATTAAAGAAAGTGCATTGGAGTTGATTGGCGGCACACCGTTATTAAAACTAAACCGTTACAGCAAAACGATAGGAGTGGAAGATACCGTGATTCTTGCGAAGCTGGAGTATTTTAATCCGGCAGGTTCCGTGAAGGACCGTATCGCACTTGCCATGATTGAAGATGCAGAGAAGAAAGGAATTTTAAAGGAAGGTGCAACCATTATTGAGCCGACCAGTGGTAATACAGGAATCGGTCTTGCAGCGGTTGCGGCAGCAAAGGGATATCATGCGATTTTGACATTGCCGGATACCATGAGCGTGGAAAGGAGAAATCTTTTAAAAGCGTATGGTGCCGAGTTAGTCCTGACGGAAGGTGCAAAAGGCATGAAAGGTGCGATTGCGAAGGCGGAGGAACTGCAAAAGGAGATTGCCGGGGCAGTGATACTGGGTCAGTTTGTGAATCCGGCAAACCCGGCAGTACATAAGGAAAAAACAGGTCCGGAAATCTGGGAGCAGACAGATGGAAAAGTGGATATTTTTGTGGCAGGTGTTGGAACAGGCGGAACGATTACCGGTGTCGGAGAATATCTCAAGGAGCAAAATCCGGACGTTAAAGTTGTGGCAGTAGAGCCGGCTGGCAGTCAGGTGTTGGGAAAAGGAACACCGGGACCGCATAAGATTCAGGGAATTGGAGCAGGATTTGTGCCGGATACCTTAAATACAAAAGTATATGATGAAATTATTGCGATTGAAAATGAGGATGCTTTTGCAGAAGGCAGGGCATTTGCAGTCAGCGAGGGTATATTAGTAGGAATTTCATCCGGTGCGGCTTTAAAGGCGGCAGGGATTTTAGCCGCCAGACCGGAAAACAAGGGAAAGACGATAGTAGTACTGCTTCCGGATTCCGGAGACAGGTATTTGTCAACGCCGTTGTTTGGGTAAAAAATAGGCAGGCAAGCAGACGATCAATTTTGCTTTGCGGAATTGGTCACTATAAAAGGAGGATTTAGGCATGAAAAAAAGATTGATTGCATTATTTTTAAGTTTAGGTATAGCAGGAGGATTACTGACAGGCTGCACAGGCAATGATTCCGGTACCACTGATACAGCGGATAAGGTGGAAGATACCGGTTCTCAAGAAGAGGTAATTGCTGATTCTGAAAAGGAATTAGAGGTAATTAAAGTGGGAGCCAGCATTACGCCACATGCAGAAATTCTGCGTTCTGTATCGGATGACTTGGAAAAACAGGGCTACAAATTAGAAGTGGTAGAATATAACGATTATATTATACCGAATACGGCATTGGAAAGCGGGGAACTGGATGCGAATTATATTCAGCATCTGCCTTATCTGGAAGATTTTAATAAAGAAAATGGAACGCATATTGTAAGTGTTGCGGATATCCACTATGAACCGTTTGGCATTTATGCGGGAAAATCAGACAGTCTGAAGGATTTAAAAGATGGGGCAGTGATTGCAATTCCAAATGATACTACGAATGAGGCGAGGGCTTTGCTGCTTTTACAGGATCAGGGACTGATTAAATTGAAAGAAAATGCAGGGCTTACTGCAACAGTGAAGGATATTGCGGAGAATCCAAAGAACCTTGATATAAAGGAGTTAGAGGCAGCACAGGTTCCAAAGGCACTGCCGGATGTAGATGTTGCTGCAATCAATACCAATTATGCACTGGAAGCAGGTCTAAAACTTAGCGACGCTTTAGCTGCGGAGGAGGCAGATTCTCTGGCAGCAAAGACCTATGCCAATATTATTGCTGTTAAAGAGGGAAATGAAAAGGAAGCAAAGATAAAGGCACTGATTGATGCAGTAAAATCAGAGAAAGTAAAAAAATTTATTAATGACGAGTATGAAGGTGCTGTAGTACCTGTATTTTAACCAAATGATGCAAAGGAGGCAGCAGAATGATACGCTTAGAACATATTACAAAAGAATTCTCCACTAAAAACAAGAAAGTGATTGCAGTGAATGATGTAAACATGCATATTGCAAAAGGAGAGATATATGGAATTATTGGCTTTTCAGGAGCAGGAAAGTCAACCCTGGTCCGGTGTATCAATCTGCTGGAAATGCCGACGGCGGGCAAAGTTTATTTTGACGGTCAGGAACTGACATCCGCCAGTGAAAAGGAATTACGCCTTGCCAGACAAAAGATGGGAATGATATTCCAACAGTTTAATTTACTGGAACAAAGGAGCGTAATAGAAAATATATGTTATCCGTTGGAGTTGTCAGGGATTCCGAAAAAGGACAGAGTGAAACGTGCAAGGGAACTTTTAAAACTGGTCGATATGGAAGAAAAAGCAAAATCGTATCCATCCCAGTTATCAGGAGGTCAGAAGCAACGGGTTGCCATTGCCAGAGCGTTAGCAACAAATCCAGAAGTTTTGCTTTGTGATGAGGCAACCAGTGCTTTGGATCCGATTACGACGAGGTCTATTCTGGCACTTTTGAAAAGAATCAATGAAACATTAGGAGTAACGATTGTCATTATTTCACACGAAATGCAGGTGATAGAGCAGGTGTGTAATCAGGTGGCGGTAATGAGTGAAGGTGTGATTCAGGAAGTTGGAGAGGTAAAAGAGGTATTTTTAAATCCAAAGTCTGCAACAGCGAGAAGATTGATTTTACCGGATAAGGATGAAGCAGGTTCGGATGCAGACAGGCACAGCATCCGAATTGCTTTTGACGGTCAATCTTCATTTGAACCTGTTTTTGCCTCTTTGATATTGGAAAGTGGTATAAAACTCAATATTCTGGGAGCCAATACGGAAAATATTGGTGGTAAAGCATTTGGTCAAATGCTGATAGAGATGCCAGAGGAGCAGGAAAAGCAGGATATTGTTAAAAAAATTCTCATTCAATATGGGATTCATTTTGCGGAAAGGAAGGACGAAGGATGAGCCAGCAGATGATAGAGTTATTAGTAAATGGAATAAAAGAAACTTTGTATATGACACTGGTTTCTACCCTGATTGCCTATGTGATAGGAATTCCTTTGGGAGTGATTAGTTTCATTACAGGCAAAAACGGAATATGTCCGAACAGAGTGATTCATTTTGTAACAGGGATTTTGATTAATCTGGTGCGTTCTGTACCGTTTTTGATTTTGTTGGTGGCAATTATTCCATTGACCAGATTGATTGTAGGAACTACAATCGGTTCTACTGCCACAATCGTTCCATTAGTAGTAGCGGCAGCACCTTATGTGGCGAGGATGGTTGAGTCATCATTGAAAGAAGTAGATACAGGTGTGATTGAGGCAGCTAAGTCCATGGGTTCCTCCCGGCTGCAGATTATATATAAGGTGCTTTTACCGGAAGCAAAACCATCGCTTCTTGTAGGAGGACTGATATCTATGGCAACGATTCTTGGATATTCTGCTATGGCAGGATTCGTTGGCGGAGGGGGACTGGGTGCGATTGCCATTAACTATGGGTATTATCGTTATCAGACGGATATTATGTTTGTTACGGTTGCATTTCTTGTTCTGATTGTCCAGCTTTTTCAGGAAGTGGGAATATGGATTGTAAACCGAATTGACAAAAGAAGTGTATAACAGATTTGAAAGGAGAAAAAGATGAAACAGTTAAAAAAGTGGATTATATTAGGAGTGACATTAGCATTACTTGGGAGTCTGGTCGGCTGTGGTAAAACCGCAGAAACCAGTAAAGCGGCAGATAATGGAAATACATCATCCGGTTCAAACGATAAAAATATATATCGGACATTAGATGAGATTAAAAAGGATGGAACAATAAATATTGGTGTATTTTCCGATAAAAACCCATTTGGTTATGTTGATGAAAATGGAGATTATCAGGGTTATGATGTTTATTTTGCAGAAAGACTGGCAAAAGATCTGGGTGTAAAAGTCAATTATATTTCTACGGAAGCAGCTAACAGGATCGAGTATTTGCAGACTGGAAAGGTAGATATTATTCTTGCAAACTTTACTGTGACGGATGAACGTAAGGAGGAAGTTGACTTTGCACTGCCATACATGAATGTGGCATTAGGTGTGGTGAGCCGGAACGATAAGGTGGTCAAAAGTTTGGATGATCTGAAAAAAGATGATAAGATTATTGTTATTTCCGGAACAACAGCAGAGACATACCTGACAAAGAATTATCCGGATATTCTATTACAGAAATTTGATTCTTATGCGACAGCAAAAGAGGCTTTTGAAAATGGAACAGGTATTGCATGGGCAAATGATAATACAGAGGTCATTGCATTTTCTTTGCAAAATGACGGATATACGGTTGGTATTCCAAGTCTGGGAAGCAATGATACAATTGCACCAGCAGTGACAAAAGGAAATACAACATTATTGGATTGGATTAATGAAGATATCAAAAAGCTGGGGGAGGAGCAGTTCTTTCATAAAGACTATGAGGAAACATTAGTGGAAACTTATGGTAGCGACTATAAAGAAACTTTGGTCGTGGAAGGCGGTAAGAGTGCAGAATAATTTCGAATCGGAGGTGTAATAGTGGATTTTGTATACATAGAAAGGGTTTTACCGTTGTATAAACGGGCTGCTGTTTTAACCGTACGGTTGGGTATCGAAGGTACTTTGCTGGCAATCGTCATTGGACTGTTTTGTGCCCTAATTTTATATGAAAAAATTCCGATTTTGCGGCAGTTCGTTATGTTCTATATTGAGCTTAGCCGTAACACACCTCTTTTGGTTCAATTATTTTTCATTTATTACGGATTGCCTAAAACTGGGATAATGCTGACACCGGAAATCTGCGGTGTGGCAGGTCTGGCATTCTTGGGTGGAAGCTATATGGCAGAAGCATTTCGGAGTGGACTGGAGAGTGTGGAGGATATTCAGAGAGAGTGTGCATATAGTCTGGGAATGAACAAGGTGCAGATAATGCGTTATGTGGTGCTGCCTCAGGCAGTTTCTACCAGTATTCCGGCATTTTTGGCGAATATCATTTTTCTTCTCAAAGAAACCAGTGTATTTTCGGCAATCAGTTTAATGGATTTAATGTTTACCGCAAAAGATTTAATCGGTTTATATTATAAGACATCAGAGAGTCTGGTCTTGCTGGTAGTGTTTTATCTGATGATTTTATTACCGGTTTCTATTATAGGGACAGTTGTGGAAAGGAGGATGCAGTATGCCGGATTTGGGGCTTGAAGTTCTGCAAAAAGGCAGTAACTTCATCCGACTGATAGAAGGATTTTGGGTTGCAGTAGAAATCAGTTTGTTTTCTATTGCAATCAGTATTCCTTTAGGGGTTTTTCTGGGAATTTTGATGACGAGAAAAAACAAACTGATACGTTTTTTAACAAAGTTTTACTTGGATTTTATTCGTATCATGCCTCAGCTTGTATTGCTGTTCCTTGTGTTTTTTGGGACTACCAGAAGTATGGGATGGAATTTGTCGGGAGAGATGGCTGCCGTTATTGTATTTGTTTTGTGGGGAACTGCTGAAATGGGAGACTTAGTCAGAAGTGCTTTGCTTAGTATTCCCAGACATCAGTATGAGAGCAGTGTAGCATTGGGATTTAGCAGGATACAGACTTATTTTTATATTATTTTACCACAGACATTACGCAGGCTGATTCCGGTATCCATTAATCTTATTACCCGTATGATAAAAACGACTAGTCTGATTTTGATGATTGGTGTTGTAGAAGTGCTGAAAGTGGGACAGCAGATTATTGAGGCAAACCGTATGACAAGCCCCAATGCAGCTTTTGGTATTTTTTTTGTGATTTTCATCTTATACTTTGTTATCTGCTGGTCTGTCAGCATGATTGCAAGATATTTAGAGAGGAAATGGAGTTAATATATGGCAGATACTGTGTTAGAAATCAAAAACCTTGTTAAAAAATTTAATGAACATATCATCATAAATGGTCTTAATCTGAAAGTGCAGGAGGGAGAAGTAATTGTTATTCTAGGGCCCAGTGGCTGCGGGAAAAGTACACTTCTTAGATGTATCAATGGTTTGGAAGAGATTCAGTCCGGGAGTATCAAAGTTCAAGGAAGGGAAACGGTTGGTAATAAGAAAAATGCTGTTCTTTTAAGGCAGAAGATTGGTATGGTTTTTCAAAGCTATGACCTTTTTCCACATCTCAGTGTGCTTGGAAATATCATGCTGTCACCGGTTAAAGTGCAAAAGAGAAAGAAGGATGAAGTAAAAAAGGAAGCACTTGAACTTTTGGAAAAAGTGGGACTATCTGATAAAGCAGACAGTTATCCAAGACAGTTGTCGGGTGGGCAGAAACAAAGGGTTGCAATTGTCCGAGCTTTGATTCTACACCCGGAAATTTTGTTGTTTGATGAAGTAACTGCTGCACTTGATCCGGAGATGGTCAGAGAAGTGCTGGATGTCATTTTGGGATTGGCAAAGCAGAGGAGAACCATGTTGATTGTCACACATGAAATGCAGTTTGCAAAAGCGGTAGCAGACAGGATTGTGTTTATGGATGAGAGTAAAATTATAGAAGAAGGAGGAGCAAAAGAATTTTTCGAGCATCCCCGGACAGAACGGGCAAAAAAGTTTTTAAATGTATTTACATTTGAGGATATACGGTAGGTTTTGCGTTTATTCTTCTGCTAATTTAGCAAGGGTAATTCCACAAAAAAGTCATGTGATAACCTATTAAATTTTTTGCACATACCAATATAGAAAAAGGATTGAATTTATAACTTGTTTATAGAACAGCCGACGGCACAGAGGTGACAGAATGATAGAACAGAGTGTAAAGAATAAAATTTTACAATTAAAGAAGGAAAAAAATGTAGTAATTTTGGCACATTATTATGTAGATGGAAAAGTACAGGAAATTGCAGATTATGTTGGTGATTCATATTATCTTGCAGAGAAGGCAACAAAAGTGACACAGGAAAATATATTATTTTGTGGTGTTATTTTTATGGGTGAAAGTGCAAAAATATTAAATCCCCAAAAGAAGGTATATATGGCAGACGACAGTGCTGATTGTCCAATGGCACATATGGCAGATATAGATAAAATACGGAAAATCAGAGATGAATATGATGATGTTGCAGTTGTCTGTTATGTGAATTCTACAGCTGAGATAAAAGCAGAGTCTGATGTATGTGTTACTTCGTCAAATGCCTTGCAAATCGTAAGGGCTCTGCCCAATAAGTATATTTATTTTATTCCTGACTATAATTTAGCACATTACATTTCAAATCAGGTGCCGGAAAAGAATTTTATATTTAATGACGGTTTTTGTCATGTACATAAAAGTATTCATAGTGACGGCATAAAAACAGCAAAGAAAGTTCATCCGGAAGCATTGGTGCTTGCACATCCGGAATGTACAGAAGATACGTTGAAACTTGCTGATTTTATTGGCAGTACATCACAAATAATAGAGTTTGTGACAAAATCTAAGAATAATACCTTTATTATATGTACAGAAATGGGCATTTTTTTTGAACTGATGCAGAAAAATCCTACAAAAAAATTTTATTCTGTGGGGCACCGGCAATTTTGCCCCAATATGAAAATGGTGACTATAGAAAAGGTATTAGATAAACTGAAAAGCTTAGATAGAGATATTGATATTGATGAAAGTTTACGAATAAGAGCTATGAAACCGTTAAAACGTATGCTGAAGATAGCGGGGGAATCAATGCAATAGGCAAGTCAGTTGTAAGAGGGAGGTTTTGTCTGTATGAAAGT
Source organism: uncultured Lachnospiraceae bacterium (assembly GCA_910584695.1). GTDB lineage: Bacteria > Bacillota > Clostridia > Lachnospirales > Lachnospiraceae > CAG-590. The sequence goes on along the minus strand of CAJUBR010000071.1, from coordinate 5,278 downwards.
ATCAACGAAAGGAAAAAATGCATTAAAGTTTATGCTGGATCTGGCAACTTATAGCAAGGGACAGCCGGTTCGCTTAAAGGATATAGCGAGAAGGCAGCATATATCTGAAAAATATCTGGAACAGATTGTTTCTGGAATACAAAAGGCCGATCTGGTTTGGAGTCTAAGAGGAAAAAACGGTGGATATACGCTCCGATATCCACCGGAGGAATATACGGTTGGACAGATATTAAAGGCGGTAGAAGGTAATATGGCACCAACAGATTGTGTGGGAGAAAACGGAATTCCCTGTAAAAATAAAGGAATTTGTGTTAATTACAGAGTATGGGAAAAATTAGATGCAGCAATAAATGGTGTATTGGAGGAAATTACACTAAAAGATATGTTAGAGTGGCAGTATGGACTTTTGGTGGATCAATATGTAATTTAGCAGTGCAACAAAGGCAATGATTTCCGATGCAGTTTTAAGCAGACCTCCTGTCCAGATCAGATTGCGGCAGCTTTGGAGAAGATAATGGAAGATTATTCTTCTGCTAATTCTGCTAAAGTAATCCCATAAAAGAAGTCGTGTGATAGCTTATTAAATTTCTTCCACATACCAATGGTTGGACAGATATTTTCCCTGCTGCAGTGTTCTGCTTCTGGGAGCAGGCAGGATACAGGGGCAAGCTGTTCTCCTACAGCTTCTAATATCTCCCCTACAGAATAATCAGCGGTATTGCGTAAAAGCTGGTAGCCGCCGCCTTTTCCGCGAAGTCCCTGGATTAGTTTGTGTTTAACCAGTTCTTTTATGATGATTTCCATATATTTTTCAGATATTCCTTGCCTTTCGGAGATATCTTTTAATGGAGTATAACAGTCCCTTTCCTGTTTTGCCAGATCGACCATCAGACGAAGGGCATATCGTCCTCTTGTTGAAATCATGGAATCTCTCCTTTTCCTGATGTAATGATTATTACAAATTGTTATATTAAAGTATAACTTATCGGGCAGAAAAAATCAATACCTACAAACCTATTGACCTGATAGGTTTGTAATGTTAAGATAAAAGAGATATTATTTACGCTGGCAAAGTCAGTTAGTATGTCTGAAAGAGAGGGGAATGGATTTAAGATGACATTGACACAATTAAAATATGCTGTATGTGCAGCCGGGATGAATTCATTTAATGATGCAGCGAAAAAGTTATATATTTCACAGCCTAGTCTGTCAAGTGCGATTGCTACCCTTGAAAAAGAAGTGGAAATTCAGATTTTTAACAAATCAAAAACAGGTATTTCCCTGACAAGGCAAGGAGAGGAATTTATCGGATATGCAAGACAGGTGTTAGAACAGTATGAGCTATTGGATGCTAAGTATATCACTAAGAAAGAATCAAAGAAGAAATTCAGTGTGTCTATGCAGCATTATACGTTTGCTGTTCAGGCATTTATTGAAACGATTCAGCAATACGGTATGGATGCTTATGAATTTGAAATATATGAGGATACAACCTATATGGTTATTGAAAATGTCAGGAATTGCAAATCAGAGCTTGGTGTTTTATATTTGAATGATTTTAACAGACAGGTATTACAGAAAATATTTACGGAATACCATTTGGAGTTTCAACCGATTTTTGATTGTGGGCTGTATGTTTATATGGCAAAAACACATCCGTTGGCAGGTAAGGAGCAGATAGATTTGGAGGAGCTTATGGAATTTCCTTGTCTTTCCTTTGCACAGGGAACACATAATTCCTTTTATTTTGCGGAGGAGGTATTAAGTACGGTGCCCTACAAAAAATTGATAAAAGCAAGTGACAGGGCAACACTCTTGAATTTAATGATAGGAATTAATGGTTATACTATTTGTTCCGGTATTATTTGTGAGGAGCTAAATGGATCAGATTATGTTGCAGTCCGTCTTAATTCCAGTGAGAAAATGACGATTGGCTATCTTACAAGGAAAGATATGCATATTAGCAAGATAGGAACGGATTATCTGGCAGCATTAGGAAAATTTAAGGATAAAGCGATGTTGTAAAATAATACATACGAAAGAACTGTGTGATGGCATGGAGTTATTTTAGGAAAGAAGTTGTCGGGTAAGGTAGACAATATTCTTTTGTAATTAATATACTATTGACAGAAAAGAGAAATTGCAGTACGTTTATCGCATGAATGCAAAAAGGACCGGTGAAAAATGAATTCTATTTTATTATTGGAAGACGAGGAAAACTTAAACAGGGGTATCAGTCTGAAACTGGAAAAGGAAGGATATCAGGTGTTTTCTGCCTATGGTGTGTCTGAGGGAATGAGATTATTTCAAGAGAATGCTGTAGATTTAATTATCTGTGATATTACGCTGGATGATGGGAACGGGCTGGATTTTTGCAGGGAAATCCGAACAATCAGTCAGGTTCATTTTATTTTTTTGACGGCTTTAGACCAGGAAATGGATGTGGTATTAGGTTATGAAGCGGGAGCGGATGATTATATGGTAAAACCCTTCAGTCTTTCCGTACTGATATCCAAAGTAAATGCAATCTTTAAAAGAATGGCAAATGATGGTGATGATAAAATCATATCCGGGGAGATCACCTTTTTAAAGAAAGAGATGAAGGTTCTAATAAAAGGGGAAGAGACTTCTTTGACAAAGAATGAATTACGGTTACTCCTTATTATGATGGAGAATCCTAAGCAGATTTTATCAAAAAACCAGTTATTAGAGCAGGTGTTTGATATCAATGGGGAATTTGTGGATGACAATACGGTTGCAGTCAATATCAGGAGGCTTCGGGAAAAGATAGAAAATGATCCCTCGCATCCGGTATATATTCGGAATGTGCGGGGAATCGGATATCTATGGGATAAGGAAGTTCTTGTATAAATTCCGGTTGATTCCCGCGAGTAACAAGTCAGGTGGCTGCTTGCAGACATTTGGCGACTGCTGCAGGGGTGTTGACTTCGGTAATGGCTGTACTTCTTCTGGAATGAAAATAGCCTTATAGAGGAATTTGTTTAATAAATCATATTCTATATTTTTACCATTCAGATTAGTTATTTCTGCGTATTAATTATTTTTTAAAAATTTCTCTACGGTTGCTATCCATTTCTCAGGCTCATAAATTGCTTTGTAGCAGTGAGTATCTCCCTTAAAGCAAACAATCTCTGTTATTGGATAATATTTTTTCATAAGGTTAGCAGATTTCTTGGATAGAATTTCATTGCCTTTGGTTCCGTGAATAAAGAGTATTCTGCTTTGATTCTTGACACCCTCAATTTTACCATCAGCAAAGATGGAATTTATAATATTTTCCATGGAGTTATCGGTCATAAAGTCCGCTATCTTTAAGTAACTGTCCAGATATTTTTCGGGTAGAAAATTCTTCTTAAAGCTTTTTATAATTTTCTTATCCCTGGCTTGTGATTTATGAATGATATCTTTGTAATTATTTATCATAATATTTATGGCAAATCTTGGACATGCCACTAGAGGTGTACCATCCATAATCAGATTATGAATATTAAGCTTGCCGCTTTTCCAGATTTGATGAGCAATTTTGCCACCAAGAGAAATACCACATAAAACGTCTATGGTATCAATATTCTCCGTCTTAAAATACTGAACAATCTCTTCAGCTTCTGCTGGAACTGAAACAAACTCACTGGCAGCCTCCGCTGTATGTGCATTAAGGGCAACTGCGTAAATATTGTATTGTTCTTTAAACGCAGTAATCTGTGGAGTCCATACTTGCCATGGTGTAAGAAGTCCATGCATAAGAACCATTTTCGGCTTATTTCCCTCAACAAATTTATGAACTAACATAACTTAATCCTCCAATCCCAATAAATAATACAATGTAGTTTCCAAGGTTTTGAGCTGTGTTTTTGGCACATACCATTCCATTAGGGGCAGCTTCTTATAGCAGTGGTTAATGATGCAGCTCATTTCTATACCGTTATATGTAGTGGTTAGATATGTTAGAAGCTCCTCCGTACTTATCTTCGGTGTCATAGCACCGCTCATAATGTTTTGTTCCAAATACTGCGAAACATGTATAAAAAGGTATTCAAAATTACCGGTTCCTTCTATCTCTCCTAAAATCTTCTCTGCTCTTAATGGAGCATTCATAGAAAGGACAGACAGCTCAAAATTAATCTTGACGATACCCATCAACTCATTTGTCATAAAGTCTGCCAATAACTTAAACACTTTGTGCAATACACTTTTTATATCTTCTGATTCTGTATGTGCAAATATATCATCTAAATGTTGCTTAATAGTAACTCTTTCTCTGTTATCAATAAGCATATCTCTGAAAATTTCATCAATATCCTTATAAAATCGATAGATTCCACCTTGGCTAAGTCCGGTTGCGTCAATAATATCCTGCATAGTTACAGTGCTGACGGTTTTTTGAAGACACAAATCATAGGCAGTGCGGACAATCATATTTTTCTTGTTTTTTATATATTCTTCTGTTACCTTTGGCATACACTCTCTCCTTATATATAATAAAATGAAACTATATTCATTTTACTGTCTGGTTTATAATTTGTCAAGTAAAAAATGAATATAGTTTCATTTTGGGTTAATATGATGATAGGATCAAAGGTAAATAGCAATGCATGCTTGCAAAGCAATCTGTCTATATTAATTACCAAACTTCTAAACTAATAATCACATCCATCCATATTGTTTCTTTTTCTTCTTTCCCATGAAATAAAAAGCATTTCAATCAGTTCACACAGTTTGTTTATAATATGTTATAATTTTTTATGTAGTTTTTTTGCAAATGGCATATTGCTTATATGCAAACTTGAATTTAGAAAAGGAAATCATTATGAAAAAGAAAAGGAATAGATTTTGTCTCACATATATGCTGGTTTTGTTTGCAGTATTGGGAATACTTTATGATATTCAGATTAGAAATGAACACAAACACGAGGCTGAAAATGTGAACATGGTATACCAGATGTTAGGGGAACTGCAAAAAGGGATATCTTATGAACAGGCAGCCGCAGATATCTTAAAGGGAAATGAGAATCAGGATGCATTGGAGGAAGGCTTGCGGGTTCTGGAAGAATATGGATATGACAGGGATTATCATTCTGTTTTTTCAAGCAGGACCAAGGCATATGCAAAAAAGCTTGCAGTCTTTTATCTGGGAATATATATATTCTTTCTTGTTTTATAGGAAAGTTCTCCTGACGGAGAACTCATGAAAAAAAGAAACGCCCGGGGTAGCGGGCATAGAGAAGCAGACGGTATAAATTTAGAAGATATAAAAGCC